>NZ_DATAGQ010000130.1:0-33396 GCF_036263595.1 Geminicoccus sp.
TGCGGGTCCTTCGCCACCACCCTGCGTGCTGCTGATGCCATTGCCCTTCCTCCCATCCACAGCCTGGATCAGTCCAGACCGCAAGACAAGGAGGTTAAGAGAACAGCTTAGGGGAGCGCTCGCAAGTGGCTTACGGTGCTCTCCTTACGCATCTGCCTTTCTGACGAAGCGGCACTGCAGCTCGCAAGCTGCCCTCACCCGAGCGTTCTTCTCGGCCCTGAGCACGCCCATTAAGGCTCAGATCGAGTCAGTCAGACTTAGGAGCCGCATCCTTCGCGAGTTTAACCCAGAAGCTCAGAATATCTCTCTCCATGCCTCCGGCTCTGTCGCGCTGTTCAGTGAGTTCCCTGATAAGATTCTCACGGACAGACGCGTCGCCGGCTTTAGCCAGAGCAATGATGATCGCACTGATACCGAGTGAATTGGCTTGCGCGCGATCAAGATTCGCCTGGCTGACGGTGACAAGCTTCTGGATGTCAGATTCGATGTCAGACATGTCTCTCAATCCGATGGTTTGGTTGGCACCGCCACCGTAGTGCGAGACATCGTGGGCGTCGCCGGAATGGAATCGCACATCCGCCCCGGCGACGAGCCCGCCCCTGCCAATGTTCCAGATCCACCGCTGTCCGTTGCGGTCGCCCCAGATTGGCTTTGGAGAGGCTACTTAACCTCGGAAGATCGGCATCGCTTCGCCAGCGTTTGGATCAGCATCGGGCGTCGATCCTGCGACCGGAGCCTGAGCCTGAGCAAGGATGCGCCGTGCGGCCGCGCAAGCAGTTGCGATCTCGTCCCTGTCCGCGATGCAGGCCTTTTCCTTCAAGGATGTGATAAGGAGGTCGGCTGCTATCCGTGCGATGAGGCGAGCATCTTCCCTGTCGGCCGCAGCCTGAGGGCTGAGTGTGTTAGCAATCTGAGACATGTCCGGCCTTCGGCAACTGGTGTGGCGTCTTTGCTGTAGCACCGGATCATGTGGGCGTCGCCAGCCCGGCTCGGGCCCGAACGCTCGCTACCCGGCGGCGAGCCCTAGCTAGCTTGCTTCAACGTTGCTGAGCCTGCCCAGCAGCGCATACGCTGAGCTTCTCAAAATAGCGGGAGTTCAGCATGCAGCTGTTGGGCAAGCCTCTCGAAGCGCTCACTGCATCCGACCTAGAGGCTTTCGCTGCTGATCTTCCGCAGGAAGACAGGTTCATCGAGTACAAGAGAGAGACCTACGGCAAATCTGACGCGCGCGACGAGCTATCAGCTGACGCCTCCGCATTTGCCAACGCGTCGGGCGGTTGCATCATCATCGGCATCGACGAAAAGACCGGTGAACTGACCGGACATGGTGAAACAGACCCCGACAAAGAACAAAACCGCTTGCTGCAGATGCTCTCTCAAGGGGTGGCGCCCATCATCCCGAACGTGTCTGCGAAACACATCGAGCTATCTTCAGACCGGTACGTGATCATTCTTCATATCCCCAGGAGTTGGATCGGGCCTCATCAGGTCAGAGGAACTAAGAAGTTCTGGATCCGTGTGTCAGGCGCAAGGCAGGACATGGATGTTGACCAGCTCCGCAGGGCCTTCAGAGGTGGGCCAGATCTGGCGGAGCGTGTCCGAGCGTTCCGGAATGAAAGGATCGGACTAATCCTGGCGGACGACACGCCGGTACGACTGGTGCCTGGACCAAAGTTGGTCGTGCACGTGATTTCAGCCGAGCATTTTTCTGATGATGCACCTGTGGATCTAGGGCCGGCTGTTGCGCCGAACAGTCCGCTGCTTCGATCCTTCGCAGGGCAGCCCGGCGAACTGCCGCGCTTTAATCTGGACGGCGTCATCTGCCATTTGGCGCTAGGGAAGAACGGCAGCCATGCCTACGCACAGGTCACCCGAAGCGGGTTACTTGAGTACGCACTAGTGTGCCCGAGCACCGATGTTTCCCCTGGGCGGCCGGTCAAGTTGCTGTCCGCGCAAGATCTTCATGAGGGCATAGTCAACGCAGTACATGTTACTACCGAGTTGATCAGATGCGGTGTGCTTTCTGCACCTTGTTATCTAATGGCCACACTCCTTGGTGCCAAGGACATGGCCCTCGGTGGCAGCGATCGCTATTTTCATCGGATGGGGCGTGCCGCGATTGACCGCGATGTCGCTCTTATACCGTCGATAACGATCGAAAATTTCGCACCCTCCCCGGAGGAGGTTGCTCGGCCTGCGCTTGATCTGCTGTGGAACATCGTGGGCCTTGCGGAGGCACCTGAGATTCGCTGACTGAGCAGGCATGGGCATTCCTGCCACCAGCGCCTACGATTGATCCGCCTACCGGATGATAAGCGGGACCGAGGTGGAGTGGGTGAGGCGGGAGGACGTGCACGAAACGGATGCAGGCTAGCTGCCCTTTGGCCCCTTAGGCATGCGAGGAAGCCCCCGATAAGCTCGCACTTGTCGCCTCAACTCCACGTACTGGGGCGTGTCTCGAAAGCGCCTCTCAAAGGCGTCAACCTCGAAGCTGATGCACTGATCTGCTGCTGCTCCCTTCGGGATCCACAAAATCACATGCTGACCGAACTCCCGGTCTCGGCGGAGAAGCCAGGTATCCCCGTTAGGGGCATTATAGCCGGCGAGGGTGTCGTGAGGCATGCATGATCTCCTCACATGCTTGCCGCTAAACGTATAGGAGCAACAGGCGTTGCCGCCGGCGACACTCAATTGCCATCATCGACGACTCGCTGCAGCACGCCGTGATGATGGCTGTGCGCGGCGTCTAACAGGCAATGGACAGACAGCCGGACTGGGTGAAACGGGAAGACATGGACAGGGCAGAGGGCGTGACAACCTGCCCCGCGACGGCCGGAGGATAATTGTCCAAGGCTGCAATCACTTGCTTGCAAGTGAAGCCCCAGCTCCTAGCAGAAACAACACCAACCATGAGACAGTCTTCAAAAGATCGCTCTGCCAAGCGTGCCCATACCAAAGTCATGTACACCCAGCTGGATCTGCACGAGGAGGATGTCGCTCACATTGAGGCACTCGCGCACGCGCTAACGGTCAATGATGAGACGTCCGACCATCTGCGTGCGAAGATCGAAAGCATCCTGGACGGTGACAGGTTGGGGATGCCGATGGAACTCCACTAAGACCTCTCCGGATATCTACCCAGCAGTGAACACGAGTGTCAGATAGATCCGGAAATTGCCCAACTGCTACCTATGCGGTAGGTCGACGCTGACCGATGTTCTGCTAGCTTCCTATATAGATTAGCCTCTAAAGATAACTCAGTAGCCTGCTACCTGCTTTAATACGGTAGATTAACATGAGTGGATCCGTTGAGTCGCGTCGTCGTCGCTTCGCCGAACACGGCGTCAAGCGTGTGGAGGTATCCGTTCTCGCCTCCGATGCCGACCTTCTCCGCCGCGTGGCCAAGGCACTAACCGACGATGACCAGCAAGCGGAGCGCTTGCGTAGGTTCATCAACGGAACGGTACCGAAGAACAAGAACGCGACCGTGAAGTTCAAGGATTGGCTGGCATCAGGGTAACAACGTCTTTGGGTCCGAGCGATCCAAGACAGCCTTAGACGCCTTGGCCTCCACTTCCGGAGCCGGCATGGCGTCGTCGAACTGGTCGATCTGGTCCATTAGGCGCAAGGCCAACCACCCGAAGGCAGGCGGCTCCCGTGCCACCGACGACTGCCAACAACACTGATCGTGCCGGTTGTCCGGTCCTGGACTCACATAGATCTGAGTTCATCCAGGCTATGCCCGAGGGTCCTCTTGGCTACTTCAGGTACAGCTCAAACCCTCTGACCGCGATGGCGAAGTCCCGCTTGTGCTGAATCTCTGAGCTGGTCTGCATCATCGACACGAACATGCCGTTGATCTTCCCAGTTGGATCGTGGCGCGGCATGAACGGGTAGTTGACGCCCTTGAACGTGAGGCTGTCGCGCTTCTCGAACGTCGTCACCAGCTCGTTGGTCCTGTCGTTGTAGATCCAGATCCGGCTGATCGCGCCGGACTTCTGCTCGGGTGCCGGGTTGTAGTTGGTGTTCATCACCAGCTCGTGCTCGACCCGGTACCACACGCCACGGCTCAGATCGTCCCTGCGTGGGTCGTCGGCATGCATCTCGTTGATCGTATAGGAGCGCGCGCAGGTCATTGGCAGAAAGTCGTCACGGAAGTGGTTGAGGATGCGGCCTGAACCCGTTGTCTCGTGAACGCTTCCGCTGAAGGTGATCCGGGTCGAGAACCGGTCGCCGCGGTTAATCTGCCGGGTCGTACCCTCGCACAGATGATCATTTGGCGGCAGGAAGCCTTCAGGTGAGCTGGCGAAGCCTGGGAACTTGGCGTTGTAGCCGGTGCGCAGGTCGTAGTTGGTGGACAGCATCAGCCGGTAGGACAGGCAGGCCTTGTCGCCCACGCCAAGGTTCACAAGCGAGCCAGGGTCTGGCGAGGCCTTGTCCAGGATCATCCAGCCGGTGTGGTGGCCCAGGCTGTTGGGTGGAATGGTCGGATGAGAGGGTATGCCCAAGCAAATTGCGGTCGTGGTCCCGTCCACCACGCATTCGGACAGGTTCTTCTGGCTGATGCGGGTGCTATTGCCCCAACTGGAATCGGCGCCGGGTGCCCAGTTGCCACGGACCAGCCGCCCATAGCCGGTCGAGGTGTTCGTGCCGAAGATGTAGTCCCACTGCTTGGCGAACTCGGTCTTCTGGAGAAGCTTGCCGTTTGCATCGGCAGCGTAGTTCAGGGAGAGCATGTTGCCAGAGGTATGGCGTTTGCCCACCGGCAACCTTGCCATCACGCTGGCCACGGGTGGCGAGTTGGTGCGCCAGTAAAGGTCATCCGGTGTATACTGCATGCCGCAGCGAGGCGGAGGTTGGGCGTGTACCGCAGTGGCTAAACTACCCACAAGAACAGCAGCAGCAGCAGCAGCAGCAACAACAACCCGGCCAAACATAATCATCCCCAGGAACAGCGCCTCCCCTAACCTGGAACGCATATTCGTGATGACAACAGTGTTCTTATGCAGTTTAATGTTACATTGCAAAAAACATCATTCACGTGTGGATAGGGCCATATGACACGCGCTAATGTTCCGGCGCTTGATGCCTCACGCTGGTAGGCAGGAAGAATTCCTTGCAATGACATCACTGAGACCTGCCACCTGGAGCTTCCTGATCAGGTGCAGGTGCATACTCCGCGGTAACACGTCAGGCGAAGTCGTAGTCGGTCAGGGCTATCTGCACCTCACGGCCAAGGCTGATCAAGGAGGCGCCAAAGAGAACCAGCGCTAGGATGAACATGATCGCCACGCCAGGTTCATGACGAAAGCCCAGCAGCGCGCTGCCAAAGGACAGGATCACTAGCGCCACCGTACATGCCGCGCTGGCGACCGCAGCCAAGATCGCATCGTTAATCAACCTTGCGCGCTTCTTGAGGCGCGGCAGGTCGGACTTCAGATGTCCGCGCTCAGGATCCTGCTCATCGATTAAGTTCACGTAGCGGACGCGGTCGAGGATCCCGTTGAACCGGCCCATCAGCAGGGACACGAACGCCGCCGTAGCTCCGAGCAAAAACGTCGGAGCGACCGCATGGCCGATGGCGTCCGCCAGCCTGGAAAGATCAGTCGCATCCACGTTAGCCGGTCCATCGCACGGGTGAGCGGGGGCGGCCGTTGTTAGAGCCTAGGCCACCGGTTGGGTAGCCGGCCATGGCTGGCTTGATGATCGATAGGAGACGAAGGTCTGCAGGACGGCTTGCCCCCACACTCAATTCATCGGGCAGGGCATGTTGAGGAGGTGCGACTGCGGCAGTCCCTATCCTAGCGCCCGCTGGATCTCGATCAGACCCATAACCAACCGCCTCAGCCCTTTGTCTCGCTCGGCAGGTAGCCGCGGTCACGCAGCCACGCGATCACGATCTCCTATGCCTCACAGTCGGAAGTTCGGGCGTCTCGCCGAGATTATCCAGCGCCATCGTCGCGAGCCGTCGCAACGCCTCCGGCCGTGAGGGCTGCGGATCAGGTTGATCAGCTATCCACGCATCGAGGCGGACAAGCAGGGTGGGGGGAATCATCACGCTAGCCTGCAGGGAACCTACCCTCGGTCGACCAACCTTTTTCGAATGAGATATTGCGCTGCTCATAGGTTGATCGTATGAGAAATAGTAGGCCGGAGCAAGGTATCAGCTCGCTCCGGCCCTAACCTCAGACAGGATTGGACGATCCATGTCATCGGCTGATCACGCCCATACCACGGGCACCACATCGACCTCTACTGCCCGCCGACTACCTGGTGGTGCGCCTGACCTCGCCACCGTCAACGCCATCGAACTGGCTGACAGCGCCGCTCACACCTGGACCCGCGTCACGCAGCTCTACCTGATCCTCCAGGCGCTCTATCGCAACAGCCAACGCGGTGATCAGATCTCCAAGCCGCAGATCGAGGCCGCCTTCGAGCTGGCCGACGACCTGCGCGATGATATCGGCACGGTCATGACCAACCTCGGCTGGACCGAGGAGGAACTGGCGCTGTGAGCACCAACAACAAGAAGACCCACTCGTCGGACATCGTCGTAAGCTTCGTCGACGCCGACCTCTTCCTGAGCGATCTCGAGGGGCTTGCAGACGCGGTTGCCCTCTGCGGCGAGGGTGTGGAGCGCCTGGGCCTAAATGGCAATGAACTAGCCTTCCATGCCCTGCAGACCGCGATCCAGGGACCGGCTCGACTTCTTCCGACGCCGCTATGACCTGCCGCTCGAGCGTGACCGGCACGCGCGAGAAAAGCCGCAGGATTGAGCGGATCTCCGCCGGTGCATTGACCAAGCTCAAAGCGGCCCGGGCCTATCGGACGATGCTGTCTATGGCTGGGGGCGTCGGACGAGGAGACGACCCTTGATTAGGATTAGCCACATCGGCCTGTTGACAGAGTCCCACCTGAGGTGCTGTAGTAAAGGGCTCTAGCCGCTGTAGTGGCTCATGTAGCCCTAGCGCAGTCGTCTAGTGACGTCTCATCCTTAAGCCGCCCGGCCTGCTACCGGGCGGCTTCTTTCTGCTCAGCCAGTGCAAAGCCAGATATAAGCCTCAGGTAGCCGACCGCTGACCTAGCCGCCGCCCTGGCTGCTCGGCTAC
The DNA here is from genome assembly GCF_036263595.1 of Geminicoccus sp. Classification (NCBI taxonomy): domain Bacteria; kingdom Pseudomonadati; phylum Pseudomonadota; class Alphaproteobacteria; order Geminicoccales; family Geminicoccaceae; genus Geminicoccus; species Geminicoccus sp. The sequence goes on from NZ_DATAGQ010000130.1 coordinate 7,110, forward strand.
GGCGGCATCCTTCCGTTCATTCGCGCTTTCCGTCGACGCCGCTGCCCTGTCAGCAGGCGGCCGGTAGGCAACTCCGATGCATATCACTCTGAAGCTTCTCAGGAGCATGATGCCCATAGATGCGCGGATGCATGCGCGCCCATCATGTCGCATCCTTGTCGCACGGAGCTGCCGTCACTGGTTGTAAGCCGTTGAAATTGGCTGATTCTGTTCCGCGACAAGTGCAACACGAAACGGCGCTCTTACGAGTGAGCGCTGAAGGCTAACCTATTGATTTCGCTGGAGAAAGAGTGGTGCCCAGGGACGGATTTGAACCGCCGACACGCGGATTTTCAGTCCGCTGCTCTACCAACTGAGCTACCTGGGCGCCCGTTCGGTGGCGGGTAGTTAGCGGCGAGCGGCTGCGCTGGCAAGCCTTCCGGTATCGATCAGCCAGGCTTCAAGATCATGGATCGTATCCAGCACCTGATCCGCGAACGGATGCAGGGCTGAAGCGGGGAGGGCACCGGTGAGGACGGCCACGGCCGCCTGCGCACCCGCGGCGCGCGCCATTGCTAGGTCGGCCCTGGTGTCCCCCACGACCACGACCTCGGCCGGCATCAGGCCGGTCGCTGCGCAGAAGCCCAGCACCATGCCCGCCGCAGGTTTCTCGCCGTGGCCGGCATCAAAGCCGGCGATATAAGCAAGGTGGCGGACCAAGCCCAGACGGGCGGCCAAGGACTGTGCCGCCTCCGTCGTATCCATCGTCGCGATCCCCAGCTGCAGCCCGAAGGAGCGGAGCCTGGCGAACAGGCTGTCCAGATCGCCCACGGGTGCCGGGGGATATCGCTCCGCGTCGCTGACGTGGTTCGAGACGATCGCGGGGACGTCGATGCCGCGCAACGCCGGCAACCGGGCAAGGGCAGCGGCCACGTCATCGTTGGTCGCCCACAGCAGCGGGCTGTCCGGGGCGAACCGATCGCCTGCCCTGTCGTAGCCGAGGTGGGCGAGCAGGCTCGCGCCCAGATCCTCCTGCCGGCTGATGCCGCCCTCCGGATCGATCCTGGCCGCCAGATCCAGGGCCAAGCCTCGATAGGCCGGCATCCAGGTACGCCGGAAATCGATCAGCGTGCCGTCCTTGTCGAACAGGATCCCGCGTATCATGACGAAACTTTCGCTGTCGCGCGGTGTTCGTGCACCGGATCCGCAGGTGCGGCCACGGAAATTGCCGCGGCCGACCAGCCTTCATCTTCGCGTGTGCCGATTCTCGCTCTAGAACGTGTCTACGAAGCGAAAGGGGATGGCGATAATGCTGCGTCCGATCGGATTGATGGCGGTGCTGGTGACCTTGATGGCAACACCCCTCATAGGGCCTCGAGCGCAGGGTTCTGGCTTCGAAGAGAAGCGTGAGACCGCAATGAAGGCGATGGGCAAGGAGATGGGGGCGATCAAGGCGCTCGTCGGTGGCCCCGCGGAGAACCTCGGGCAGGTCAAGCAGCATGCGGCCACGATCTCGAACATCGCCAAGGATATTCCCGGCCTGTTCCCGCCCGGCAGCGACAACGAGCCGGACAGCGAGGCCCTTCCGGTTGTCTGGACGGACCAGGCTGGGTTCCAGCAGGCCGCTGCGCGTCTGGGCGACCTTGCCGACCAGCTCGCCGCATCGGCCGACACGGGCGATGCCAAGCAGGTCGGTGCCGCCTTCGCCGCAGTCGGCAAGAACGGGTGCTCGGGCTGCCACCAGACCTATCGCGAGCCGCAGAGCTGACCCCTTTGCGGCGTAGCAGCCTGCTCGTCCTGGCCACTGCCGCCGTAGCACTCTGGTCCGGGATTGGCAGGGCGATGGAGCGCGGCGAACTGCTGTTCCATATCGGCGGCTGCCAGTCCTGCCATACGCGCCCGGGCGGTCAACCGCTCGAAGGCGGCGCACCGTTGGTGACGCCGGTCGGCACGTTCCACCCACCCAACATCACGCCTGATCCGAGTGCAGGGATCGGCGGCTGGAGCGACGAGGACTTCGTGCGGGCGATGTCGGACGGAGTCTCGCCGCAAGGGGAGCCATACTACCCAGCTTTTCCCTTCGCGAGCTATGCCCGGATGACCAGGGAGGACCTCCTGGCACTCTGGGGCTACCTCAAGACGGCCGTCGCACCATCGCCCACGCCCTCCAAGCCGCATGAACTGATGTTCCCGGTCTCGCTGCGCTGGGGGCTTTGGCCGTGGCGCTGGCTGTTCTTCGATCCCGAGCCAATCGTGCCCGATCCGAAGCATGACGAGGCATGGAATCAGGGCGCCTATCTCGTGCAGGGGCCCGGCCACTGCGCCGAGTGCCATAGCCCGCGCACCTTCTGGGGCTTCGGCGTGGCGGACAGCAGCGTGCCGCTCAGCGGCAATCCCGGCGACTTCATCACGGCGCGCGCGCCCAACATCACCGCCGACCCGGCTGATGGCATCGGCAAATGGAGCGCCGACGACCTCGACACGTTCTTCTCGCTGGGCATGATGCCGGATGGGGATTTCGTGGGCGGCGAGATGGCCAAGGTCGTCGAGAACAACATTGGACCGCTGCCCGACGAGGCCCGCGCCGCGATCGTGACCTACCTGCTCGGATCGCGCCAGTGAAGCATCACCCGCCGGCGGATCCCGGTCCCGCTGTCGATCGACCGGTAACGGGGACCGGCACATGAGTGGTCGGCCATTGTCACCCGGCGAGTACTGGTACGAGGACGTCGAGCCGGGCGACCACTGGAGGACCGGCGGGATGGTGGTGACGGAAAGCCATATCGTCGCGTTCGCCGGGCTGTCCGGTGACTTCTTCGACGTGCACATGGACGACGCCTTCGCGCGCTCGCAGGGCTTTCCCGGGCGGGTTGCCCACGGGCTCCTGGGCCTTGCCCTTGTCGACGGCCTGAAGAATCGGGCACCAGCCAGGATCCTGGCGGTGGCGTCGCTCGGCTGGAACTGGCGCTTCCAGGGGCCGGTTTTTGCCGGCGACCGCATCAGCGCCGCGATCTCCGTCCATTCGAAGCGGCTGACCAGCGCTGGCGACCGCGGGGTGGTGACCTTGGACTTCAACGTCACCAAACAAGACGATGTCGTGGTCCAGTCGGGGCAGACCATCCTGCTCGCCCGCCTGCGCCCGGCCTCCTAGCGACACGTGCACGAACGGTCAGCTGTGCAGCCGGTGGCGGATAAGGGCGAGGCCAAGCAGGTGGACCTCCTGGCTCAGCGAATACTGGCTGGCGAGCGGGCGGCGCTCGCACGAGCCATCACCCTGACCGAGAGTTCCAGGCCGGACCACCAGGGCCTGGCGCAGGACCTCCTGCATCGACTGTTGCCGGACACTGGGAGGGCGAAGCGGATCGGCATCACCGGGGTGCCGGGCGTGGGCAAGAGCACGTTCATCGAGGCGCTCGGCACCATGCTGACCGCACAGGGGCACAAGGTGGCGGTGCTGGCCGTGGATCCCTCCAGCTCGCGCACCGGCGGCTCGATCCTCGGCGACAAGACCCGGATGACCCGGCTCGCGGCCGACCCGCACGCTTTCGTCCGGCCGTCCCCCTCCTCGGGAACGCTCGGCGGCGTGGCACGTGCGACGCGCGAGGCCGGGCTGTTCTGCGAGGCTGCCGGCTATGACGTGATCCTGGTGGAGACGGTGGGCGTCGGCCAGTCCGAGACCACGGTCGCTGGCATGGTCGACCTCTTCCTCGTGCTGATGCTGCCAGGGGCGGGAGACGAACTGCAGGGCATCAAGAAGGGGATCATCGAGCTGGCCGACCTGATCGCCGTCAACAAGGCTGATGGCGACCGGCTGCTGGCGGCCGAGCAGGCGCGGCGGCATTACCTGAACGCGCTGCGCATCATCGCGCCGGCCAGCGGAGTGTGGCGTCCGGAGGTCTTGACGCTCTCCGCCCTGACGGGGACTGGCCTACCCGACCTCTGGCAGACCATGCTTCGCTTTTGCACCCTCATGCAGGAGTCGGGCGAGTGGGCCAGCAAGCGCCGCGGCCAACAGGTCCGCTGGATGGAGAGCCTCCTCCAGGATCGCCTCCTGCAGCTGCTGGGGAAACATGCGGCGGCGGCTCGCGAGCTGGCGTCCTGCCGGCAGGAAGTGTCGGCGGGAACCGAGACGCCCGGGCGCGCCGTGCAGCGGGTGCTGGCGGCCTTCAGCAGCCCCTAGAAGCCCAGCCCTATCCCGACACCCACGCCGATATCGCCACCATAGGCGCCGAAGCTGCCGAAACCGCCGTAACCACCATAGCCGGACGAGCCGTAGCGTCCGGCATAGGGATCAGGAAACAGGTTGCGGCCGACTTCCCGCATCAGGCGGACGACATCCTCGGCCGAGTCGCTGGCGGCCGCAGCCCGCAGGTGGGCCACCGTGCTGGGCCCGTCGCACACGAAGGCGGCGAGACGGCGCGCTTCCCCGAAGCCGCTGGCCTCCGGCGTTGCGGGATCGCAGGCCTTCCAGGGCGACATCTGGTCGGGCGGGCCGAACACGAGGATCACCCTGCCGCGGTCGGTCGGTGCCTCCGGCATGGCCGAGAAATACGGCGCCGTGCCGACGATCTCGGAGGCCAGCGCATCCACGACCGCTGGCGCGGTCAGGTTGCCAGGGATAGGGCCGCGCACGACCACCGGCATCGGCCCGCTCCGGTTGACGTCTTCCAGCAGGAGCCGCGCCGAACGGGGATCGCCGTCGGCATAGGCACCGATTTCCGGGCTGGCCGCGCATCCGCCCAGGCCGGTACCGGCGAGGACGACCAGCGCGCGCAAGCAGACCGAGCTGTCCAAAGTCATCTTCGCCACCTTGGTATCACGCTGGGCTGTTCCGCCCACCGATCCACTTCGTTCCAGGCGGGCAGACCCCACCTGTTGATCAACGCCGGTCGCCATGAATGGCTCCGTGGCTGCCCCACGACCGGCGCCAAGCAACCTCGAAAGTTCGACGACCATGCTCTTCGACCGCCTCAAGACCGACCGCCTCCAGGCCATGAAGGCCCGCGACGACGTCGCCAAGAACCTGCTGGGCACGCTCGTCGCGGCCGCCGGCAAGGACGACAAGTCGCCGGACGATGACACGGTCCTTCGCACCATCCGTGCGTTTCTCAAGAGTGTCGAGGAAACGATCGGGCACATGAGCGGGCGCGACACGGCGGTCCAGCAGCGCGAGAAGGAGATCCTTGAGTCCTACCTGCCCACGATGCTCGACGAAGCCGCCACCCGTGCCGCGGTCGAGGCGATCGTCGCCAGTCTCCCTGAGCGCTCGCCCAGGCAGATGGGCAAGGTGATGGCGGAGCTCAAAGCCAGGTACGGCACGACGATCGACCTCAAGCTCGCCAATCCCCTGGTCAAGGAACTGCTGTCGGCTTGAACGGCAGACGTCAGGCCTCGATCGCCGAGGCCAACGTCGCCCCACGCGCGGCCATCATGTACAGCCCCATATGGTGGGCCAGCTCCTGCGGATGGGTGGAGGTGTCCGGCAGGCCCATGCTGCGGGCTTCCTGGAGCGGCAGGTCGTAGGTCGAGCACGCAGGCTCCAGGACGACCACCTCGTCCAGGGTGGGCAGCAGGCCGTGGTTGCGTGCCGACATCATCGTGCAGACGAAGTCCATCACGCAGATGTCCGTGCAGATCCCGACGACCACGATCGCCTTCAGGCGGTGGAGCGCTACCCAGTCGATGACCCGGTTATGGGTGACGCCATGGCCCGGATGGGCTGCCTCGATGGCACCGACAAAGCCGTTGATGCAGTCCTTGCGGATCAGCGTGGCGAGCGGCTCGGACTCGAGCCAGGTCAGTTCGTCCACCAGTTCCTCATGGCCGCTGCCGCGCTCGCAATGCGGCGGGTAGGGAATTTCGACCTTGCCCGGCTCATGGGTCTCGAGGAATGCCAGGATCGGGCGTCCCTCCGCCACGAAGCGCCTGGCGATCCGGTCGGTCTCTTCGATCATGCGGGTGACCTGCGCGTTCGGTGCCGCCGGGGCCAGGGGGCCGGCACCAACCGTGCAAAAGCCATGGACCTCGTCCACGATCACGAGGCCGGTCGGCTTGTCGCCGATGGACCAGGCACTGGTCGTGACCGGAAGCTGATCTTGGAGCGCCGTCATTTCAATCGACACTTGCTCTCCCTTCATCCCATTGCCTTTCGCATTCTAGCGGGTCCGGCACAGCCCGTCGCCCCTGCTGGCGACCGGCCGAGCTTGCAGCGCCCGGACGACTGGGGCAGGAGGATGGACCGAACGCGGGGGCAGTTCATGGAAGCGATCAGGATAGGAATCATCGGGTGTGCCGGCCGGATGGGCCGGCAGAACATCGAGGCGGTCCTGTCGGCCGAGGGCCTGACGCTCGCGGGCGGCATCGAGCGGCCGGGCCATCCCGCGATCGGACAGGATCTGGGGATCCTGGCGGGCCATGAGGCCACCGGGCAGGTGGTGGCCGACGACCTGGAGGTGCTGGCGGGCGCGTCCGACGTGCTGATCGAGTTTTCATTGCCCGCGGTGACCCTGAAGCATGCCGAGACAATCGCCCGTCAAGGCAAGGGCCATGTGATCGGCACGACCGGCTTCTCCACCTCCGAAATGCAAGCCCTTGAGGCACTGGCAGCGCGTTGCCCGATCCTCTGGTCGGCGAACATGAGCCTGGGGGTCAACCTGCTGCTCGGCTTGGCTGAGCGCGTGGCGGCGGCGCTGGGCGACGACTGGGATGCCGAGATCCTGGAGATGCATCATCGCCACAAGGTCGATGCACCCTCGGGGACGGCGCTGGCACTTGGTCGTGCGGTGGCGGCAGGCCGGCAGGTGATCCTGGACGACGTATCGGTCCGCTCGCGCGACGGGATCACCGGGGCCAGGGCCAGTGGCACGATCGGCTTTGCCACGCTGCGCGGCGGCGACGTGGTCGGCGAACATGTCGTGATGTTCGCCGGCGAGGCGGAGCGGATCGAGCTGGCGCATCGTGCGACCGACCGCAGGATCTTCGCACGCGGCGCCGTCCGCGCGGCCAGATGGCTGGCAGGGCGTCCCCCCGGCTTCTACCGCATGAGCGACGTGCTCGGCCTCTAGCGGCTGCGCCCGGTTACAGCATGGCGGGCTGGTTCGCGGGGCACACCGCCGGGTTGACCGGCACCGCTTCGACCCGAGGCGGAAGCTGGCGTGCCTGCGAGATCCAATAGGCGACCTCGTCAGGCGTGGGTGAGCGCCGGGAGATGCGCTCCTGGCGATTGTACTCGCGCACCCGCGCATGCAGATCGATCGGATCCTGGGCCGCGAGGCTCGCCAGTGTGCTGACGCCAAGCTCCTCGAGGATCAGGCCGAATACCGCGCCGAGGCCATCCACCCTCGCGAGATCGGCGCGATGCACGATCGTCATGAGGTCTTCCTCGTCCATGCGGCCCTGCACCAGGAGTTGACGTCGGCCGGCGAAGCTGCCGGCGGCGCGCAGCAACTGCTCGCAGGTCGTGATCCGGCGCGCCTTGAGGGCGACACGCAGCGCGGACGGAAAGCCCCTGAGCTTGCTGAGGGGGAGATCACCCGTTGATCGGGCATGTACAGGCGTTTCCGCCGGTTCTTGATTCATTGCCGCATCGTCCGTCACGCGACAGGCCATGTAATCGGCACATGCCGACCAGCCAGCCGTACACCCATAACGCGAACATCGCTGGATGATGTCGGAGCAGTAATGGAAGCGTCGGCAATCGGTCCATGTTCCTGAACGTCGCACCCCTAAGAAGGCGCTCAAGTCTTGGGCGCACCCGGCAAGAGTAGTGTCAGGAGCAATCCGCGCGAAGCGGTTGCAAGGGCGACGATCTTCCGGAAGGACCGGAAAATCCGGAGACGGTAGTGCTCCACCGGCTTTCGAGTACAAGGCAGAGTACGGCAGTGAAGGCCCTCACTGCTGGTATCGGCCAATGGCTAGAGGGGCTCCAACTTCTTGGTCTCGCTCACGGCATCTCGCAGGGCGCGTGCGAGATCGGCCCGCTCCCGCGGCGTGAGAAAGGCTCCGATCCGCACATTTGTGGTGTGATCGCGGACATGGACGAGGCTCGTCAAACGCAGGGGCTGGTCCAACTCGACGCGGGTGAAGTAGGGCAGGAGCTGCCATTCGCGCGCCCGACCTTGCGGGTCGACGCGTCGGATCGTCAGGCGATGCCGATCGAGCCGCACCGCTTCAAAGGAGCGGGCACGACGCCGCACGATCCAGAACGCCAGCCACAGCAAGAGGACATCGACGCCGACAAAGCCTACGACCGGCCAGGCGCCTGCAAGATATGTGGCCGTGCCGATGACCGCGGACAGAGCGGCAAAGGTGCCGATCACGATGGTGAACCCGCGCTGCGAGAGCGGAGGATTGGGATAGATCACGGCGTCGAACAACAGTTCCGCGGTGGCGGAAGCCTCGCTCATTTCCACCTCGCTCATCGGGTAGCTCGGAATATATGACGCCCCGGCAGCAGGAACAGCCTTGGCGGATATGGCGCATGGACGTGCAGATGGCCCCGGACGAGGTCGAAGCAATCTTCTCGGCCCTGGCGCACGCAGATCCGGCGCCCAAGACGGAACTCGCCTATACCGATCCGTTCACGCTCCTGGTCTCGGTGGTGCTCTCGGCCCAGTCGACCGATGTCGGCGTCAACAAGGCGACCAGGGGCCTGTTCGCCGCGGCTCCCGATGCGGCAAGCATGGCGGCGATGAGCGAGGAGCAGGTCGGCTCGTTCATCCGGAGCCTCGGCCTTTGGCGCAACAAGGCGAAGAATGTCGTGGCGCTCTCGAAGATCCTGCTGGAGCGGCATGGCGGCGAGGTGCCCCATGACCGGGCGGCCCTGGAGGCGCTTCCGGGGGTGGGACGCAAGACGGCGAACGTCGTCCTGAACGTCGCGTTCGGCGAGGGCACGATCGCCGTCGACACGCATATCTTCCGCGTCGCCAATCGCACGGGCCTGGCGCCTGGCAAGACCGTCGACAAGGTCGAGCAGGGCCTCCTGGCCGTGGTTCCCGAACGGTATCTCGGAGGGGCGCACCACTGGCTGATCCTGCACGGCCGCTATGTCTGCAAGGCGCGCCGCCCCGAATGCTGGCGCTGTGCGATCGCGAGATGGTGCCGCTTCCCCGACAAGGCGCTCTACTCGAAGCGCCCGACCGGACCGGACGGCGTCAGCAGCGCCGACGACAGCCTGCGGTCGGCATAGCGCATCCGCCAGGACAGCATGCTGCCGGCGAGGTCTGCACGGGTCAGGGCGTAGCTTGGATTGGTCGACAGATCAGACAGCCAGGCAGGATCGCGGGCGTGGTCGAACAGCAGCGGCGGAAGGCCCGAGAACTGGACGAGCGCATGGTGGCCGTCAAAGATCGTCGCCAGGCCACAGGCATGGTCGTCGAGGCCCAGTGCCGTGCGATGCCAGCCGGTCTCGAGGTCGCCGACATCGTGCTCGTAGTGGACAGCGTCGCGCCAGCGCCCGGGTTGCTCCCCCTTGAGGAACGGCGTGAGCGCATGGCCGTCACACTGGAGCAGGACCGGCAGCCCGGCGGCTTCGAGGAAGGTTGGCATCAGGTCGACATGTTCAGTGAAGCGTTCGACCCTCAGTTCCCTGGCGCCACGAGGATGACGGATGATCAGCGGCACGTGGAAGGCCTGCGGAAAGAAGCCGGACTTGCCGATCATCCAGTGATCGCCGGCCATTTCTCCATGATCGGCCGTGAACACGATCAGCGTGTCGTCGAGCTGGTCCGTGCGCGCGAGATGATCGACCAGTCGCCCGACATGGTGGTCCACCTCCTCGATCAGGCCGCCATAGACCTGGCGTAGCGCGGTGAGACGCGAACCTTCCAGATCGGCAGATCCGGCGAAATGTTCCTTGAACCAGCTGCCCAGCGGCCGTTGCAGGTGGGCGGCCAGCCAGGGATGCAACTCGCCTTCGCGCTGGATGGTCGGCTGACGCAGGAGCGGCGGCAGGTCGCGCGGGTCGACGGACGCGTTCCACGGCGCTGCGGCGACGAAGGGCGGGTGCGGCTTGATGTAGGACAGGTGCAGGAAGAAGGGGTGCGGCCGGCGGCGGTCCAGGTAGGCGATCGCCTGGTCGGTGAGGAAGGCGGTCTCGCTGTCCTCGGCACCGAACATGGCAGGCGCACCCAGTTCGCCCGCATAGACGTCCTCGATCTGCAGGTTGCCATAGCCCCGGCCGCGCAGATGGGCGAGCCAGGGTGCTGCAGCTTCCAGCATCAGGCAGATCGGCCGGTAGCCCGGCGCCACGCCTTCGTAGCTGAGCAGGCGCGGGTCGGTGGCGGCCACGCCGCGCGGATCGATGCTCGTGTCGGTATAGCCGAACAGGACCGGATCTAGCCCTGCTTTCCTCAGCTCCTGCGCCAGGGTGGTGTGGCGGGCATCCAGCGGCGTTCCGTTGCGGATCGAACGGTGATTGAAGCCATACATGCCGGTGTGGAGGGAAGCCCGCGAGGGACCGCAAGGCGTCATGTTCGAGAAGTGCCGGGCGAACAACACGCCATCGTCGGCCAGCCGGTCGAGGCTGGGCGTTTTCACGGCGGGGTGGCCGACCTTCGACAGACAGTCACCGCGCCACTGGTCGGCGGTGATGAAAAGCACGTTCACTTGGGGCACCCTCCGGATGGCGACGCGATCGTGCCCTTGCAGTTCGCCCTGGACAATCGGGCATGTCCGACACCAGTTTTCCTGTAAACTATACGCCAGGGAGACGATGACGATGCTCAAGTTGGCGATGCTGACGGCGGCTGTCGGACTGCTGTCCACAGGTGCGGCGAACGCCGTGACGATCTCGATTTCCTGTGGGGCGGTGGGTGCCGAACTGGAGTTCTGCCGGGACGGCGCGCAGGCCTGGGCGAAACAGACCGGCAACGAGGTCGAGATCGTCTCGACGCCGAATTCGGCGACCGAGCGCCTGGCCCTCTACCAGCAGCTGTTGGCGGCGGGGTCCGGCGACGTGGACGTCTTCCAGATCGACGTGGTCTGGCCGGGCCTGCTCGCAAACCATTTCCTCGATCTCTCCGGCGACTTCTCGGCCGACGAGATCGGCGCCCACTTCAAGCCGATCATCGAGAACAACACGATCGATGGCCAGCTGGTGGCCATGCCCTGGTTCACCGACGCCGGCATGCTCTACTACCGGACCGACCTTTTGGAAAAGCATGGGGCCCAGCCGCCCAAGACCTGGGTCGAACTCTCGCAAACGGCCCAGAAGATCCAGGACGCCGAGCGCGCGGCCGGCAACGACAAGATGTGGGGCTATGTGTATCAGGCGAAAGCCTATGAGGGCTTGACCTGCAACGGGCTGGAATGGGTCGACAGCTTCGGTGGCGGCCAGATCGTCGATGCCGACGGCAAGATCACGATCGACAACGATCAAGCGGTCGCCGCCCTGGCCTGGGCCGCATCGACGGTAGGCACCATCGCACCGGAAGGCGTGCTGAACTACACCGAGGAAGAAGCGCGCGGTGTCTGGCAGGCCGGCAACGCCGTGTTCATGCGCAATTGGCCCTATGCCTGGAGCCTTGGTCAGGCCGAAGACAGTCCGATCAAGGACAAGATCGGCGTCGTCGCCCTGCCTGCCGGTGAGGGGGGCAAGTCGACCGGCGCGCTGGGCGGTTGGCAGCTGGCCGTCAGCAAGTATTCCGAGAACCCGAAGGAGGCGGTCGATCTGGTCCGCTACCTGACGTCGCCGACCGAGCAGAAGCGGCGGGCCGTCGAGGGAGCCTATAATCCGACGATCGCTTCCCTGTACAAGGATGAAGATGTAGTTGAGTCCGCGCCGTTCATGGGTGCGCTCTACGAGACCTTCACCAACGCGGTGGCGCGGCCTTCCCGTGTCACCGGGGGCAAATACAACCAGGTCAGCGCCGAGTTCTTCAACACGACCCACCAGGTCCTGAGCAAGCAGGCCCAGCCGGCGGACGCCCTTGCGGCCCTGGCGCAGAAGCTGGACCGGCTGAGCCGCGGCGGCCGCTGGTAACAGGCAGGCGGGAGTGCCCGCTCCCGCCCCTTTTCGACCCGTGCGACAAGGACCAGGGCGATGACGACCGCCTCCCGGTTGACCCGATCGCGCACCCGCTCCGCCTGGATGTTCCTGGCGCCCATGCTGGTGGTGCTCCTGCTCGTGGCGGCCTGGCCACTTGCGCGCACCATCTGGTTCTCGTTCACCGACGCCAACCTGTCTGACATGGCCGCGGCCGAGTTCATCGGCCTGGCCAATTTCGAGTACCTGCTGACCGACCCGGACTGGTGGCAGTCGGTGAGGAACACTCTGTTCTTCACCGTGGTCTCGGTATCGATCGAGACGATCCTGGGCCTCGGTATCGCGCTCGCCCTGAACATGCACATGCCCGGGCGTGGCATTCTGCGTACCGCCGTGCTGATCCCCTGGGCGATCCCGACCATCGTCTCGGCCCAGATGTGGGCATGGATGATGAACGACGTATTCGGCGTCCTGAACGAGCTTCTGATCCTTGTGGGCTTCATCGACCAGGGCATCGCCTGGACCGCCAACCCCAGCACTGCGCTCTGGGCGGTGATCATGGTGGACGTCTGGAAGACCACGCCGTTTATGGCGCTCCTGATCCTGGCCGGCCTGCAGATGCTCCCCTCGGAGTGCTACGAGGCGGCCAAGGTCGACGGCGTGCATCCGGTGGAGGTGTTCTGGAAGGTCACGCTGCCCCTTTTGATGCCGGCCCTGCTGGTCGCCGTGATCTTCCGGCTGCTCGACGCGCTCCGGATCTTCGACGCGATCTACGTGCTCACGGGCAACAACCAGGCGACCATGTCGATGTCGGTCTATGCCCGCCAGCAGCTGGTCGACTTCCAGGATGTGGGCTTCGGCTCGGCCGCCTCCACGCTCCTGTTCCTGACGATCGCGATCTTCACGACCGTCTACCTGACGCTGGCCAGGGTCGGCAGCAGCGAGGGAGACCGTGCATGAGCCGCGCCACCCGCCGCCTGCTGGGGCGGATCGGTTTCTACCTCCTGATGGCCGTGATCGTGCTCTACGCGGTCTTCCCCTTCTACTGGGCGATCGTCAGCTCGTTGAAACCGGGCTCGGAGATGTTCCGGGTCGACTTCTTCCCGCCGCCGAACCTCGTCAACTACCGGGCCATCTTCACCGAGCAGCCCTTCTACCTCAACATCCTGAACTCGCTGATCGTCGCGATCTCGGTGGTGCTGCTCTCCCTGGCCCTCGGCCTGCTCGCCGCCTTCGCGCTTGGCCGGATCCGCTTCCGGGGCCGCTCGATCCTGCTGTTCACCATCCTGGGCGTCTCCATGTTCCCCCAGGTCGCCGTGCTTTCCGGCATGTTCGAGCTGATCCGCTGGCTGGGCCTCTACAACCGCCTGCCTGCCCTGATCCTGTCCTACATGATCTTTACCCTGCCGTTCACCGTCTGGGTGCTGACCACCTTCATCCGCGCCCTGCCGAAGGAACTGGAGGAAGCCGCGATCGTGGATGGCGCCAAGCCGCTCACCATCGTCACCAAGGTCTTCCTGCCCCTCCTGTCGCCGGCCCTGATCACCACCGGGCTGCTCGCCTTCATCGCTGCCTGGAACGAGTTCCTCTTCGCGCTGACCTTCACGCTCTCGGGCGAGCAGCGCACGGTCCCGGTCGCGATCGCGCTGATCTCCGGCGCGTCGGCCTATGAGCTGCCATGGGGCAATATCATGGCGGCAAGCGTCGTGGTCACGCTGCCACTGATCGTGCTGGTGCTGTTCTTCCAGCGCCGCATCGTGTCCGGCCTGACGGCCGGTGCCGTGAAGGGCTGACCATGTTCGAGGCGACCACCCACGAAACGCCCAAGGTCGGCACGCGCGAGGACCGCTGGTGGCAGGGTGCGGTCATCTACCAGATCTATCCGCGCAGCTTCCTGGACACGAACGGCGACGGGGTGGGGGACCTGCCGGGAATCGAGCGGCGCCTGGATCATGTCGCCGAGCTTGGTGCCGATGCCGTGTGGATCTCGCCCTTCATGCGCTCGCCCATGAAGGACTACGGCTACGACGTCGCCGACTATTGCGATGTCGACCCGCTGTTCGGCACGATGTCGGACTTCGACCGGGTGCGGGAGAAGGCGCATGCGCTGGGCCTGAAGCTCCTCATCGACCTCGTGTTCAGCCACACGAGCGACCGCCATCCCTGGTTCGCCGAAAGCCGGGCATCCAGGGACGATCCGAAGGCGGACTGGTATGTCTGGGCGGACGCAAGGCCGGACGGCTCGCCCCCCAACAACTGGCTCTCGCATTTCGGCGGGTCGGCCTGGACCTGGGATCCGCGCCGGCGGCAGTACTATCTCCACAACTTCCTGGTCGAGCAGCCGCAGCTGAACCTGTGGAGCGACGAGGTGCTGGCCGCCGTGCTGGACGTCGCCCGCTTCTGGCTCGATCGGGGCGTCGACGGCTTCCGGCTGGATGCGATCGACGTCGCGATCCATGATCGACATCTGCGCGACAACCCGCCCCGCCCGCAGGGGCTGCTCCATTTGGGCGGGCCGCCGGCCACGCCGTTCTCGATGCAGGTCCAGCTCTACAACAAGGCCCGGCCCGAGCTTTCCGACCGCGTGCTGAAGCCGCTCTGGCAGCTTACCGACGAGTACCATGCCCGCATGCTGCTGGGCGAACTGGGGTCGGACATCGGCCTGCAGCGCGCCGCCGAGCATTCCGCCGGCGGTGGCCTGGATATCGCCTACACCTTCGACATCCTTCAGCCCAACCCGACGGCCCGCGTCATCCGCGAGATCCTGGAGCGCGCCGAGAACGCGATCGGCGGGGGCTGGATGTGCTGGTCCCTGTCGAACCACGACGTGGTCCGCGCCGTCACCCGCTTCGCCCGTGGCCAGCCGCCGACCGAAGCGTTGCGCCGGTTGATCCCGGTCATGCTGTGCTGCCTGCGCGGTACCGTCTGCCTGTACCAGGGCGACGAACTGGGCCTGGAAGAGGCGGACCTGGCGTTCGAGGATCTGCACGACCCGTTCGGGATCACCTTCTGGCCGGCCTTCAAGGGCCGCGACGGCTGCCGCACGCCGATGCCCTGGCGAGGTGACGGCCCGACTGGTGGCTTCACCGAGAGCCGGCCATGGCTGCCGCTGCCGGCGAGCCATCTGGAGCGGGCCGTCGACCGGCAGGCGGCCGATCCTGGCTCGGTGCTCAACCACACCAGGGCGTTCCTGCACTGGCGCAGGACGCAGCCCGCCCTGGTCACCGGCAGCAAGCATTTCCTGGACGTCGGCCATGACGACGTCGTGGCGCTGGAACGGACTGAAGGCGGCACCCGGCTCCTGACCCTGTTCAACCTGGCGGCCGAACCGGTCGACCTGCGACTGCCCTACGCCGTCGAGGATTCCGGTTGTCCCTGCCAGCCCGATCAGCCGACCGGCGACACGATCCGGTTGGGTGGACATGGCTTTGCGATCCTGCGGGCGAGGGGGGTCTGATGGCCACGATCGAACTGGCGAATGTGAGCAAGCGCTTCGGCTCCGTCGAAACGATCCGGGGGGTCGATCTCCATCTGGAGGATCGCGAGTTCGTGGTCTTCGTCGGCCCTTCGGGATGTGGGAAATCGACCCTGTTGCGGCTGGTGGCCGGCCTGGAGGACGTGTCCGGCGGGGAGATCCGCTTCGACGGCAAGGTCGTGAACGAGATGACCCCGCCCGAGCGCGGCATTGCCATGGTCTTCCAGTCCTACGCGCTCTACCCGCACATGACCGTGCAGGAAAACATGATGTTCGGCCTGAAGCTGGCCAAGACGGGCCGGGCCGAGGCCGAGCGGCGGGTGGCGAATGCGGCTCGCATCCTGCAGCTCGACCAGCTCTTGCAGCGCAAGCCCAAGGAGCTGTCTGGTGGCCAGCGCCAGCGGGTCGCCATCGGCCGGGCGATCACGCGCGACCCGAAGGTGTTCCTGTTCGACGAGCCGCTTTCCAACCTGGATGCCGCGCTGCGCGTCCAGATGCGGATCGAGATCGCGAAGCTGCACCGCCAGCTCGATGCCACCATGATCTACGTCACCCATGATCAGGTCGAGGCGATGACGCTGGCCGACCGGATCGTGGTGCTGGAAGCCGGCGAGGTGCGCCAGGTGGGCAGCCCGCTCGACCTCTACCAGCACCCCGCCAACCGCTTCGTCGCGGGCTTCATCGGCTCGCCGAAGATGAACTTCCTGCCGGTGAGCCTGCCCAAGGGCTTCCATATCCCGGCCGACGTGACCGAGATCGGAGTCCGCCCGGAGCATCTGCTGCTGGGCGGCGGGGGTGACGCGATCGTCGAGGGGAAGGTGCTGACGGTCGAGCGGCTTGGTGCGGAGAACTGGGTCTATCTCGACCTGGGCCTGGAGGAGCCGCTGGTGGTGAAGCATACCGGCATGGTGGGCCTTCTGCCCGACAGCATCGCTACCGTCGGCCTGCCCTCGGCCGCCTGCTATTTCTTCGACCGAAACGGCCAGTGCCTGAGGCGTGACGGCTTCGGCTGAGCTTGGCCTCAGCCATAGGCGATCAGGCGGCCGAGCGAGCCGATCAGGAGCCAGCCGGCCAGGGACAGCACGGCTTGCAGGCGTCCGATCAGTGGCGGCCGCCTGTCCCAGTCCTGAAGATGGCCGCGCCAGAGGAACCGGAAGACGGCCACGTTCGCAAGGTTGAGCGCCAGGAGCAGCATCTTCAGCTGGAAAACATCGGTCGCCACCAGCGGGCCTGCATCCGCGGAAAACAGCATCAGCCCGCTGGCGATCAGCAGGAAGAGGCCTGCCGCGGTCCAAGGGGTGAGCAGCCGGCTGGCGTCAGGCACGGACACGACACGCCCAAAGCCCAGGAGCCGCAGGTCCAGCAGGCCGATCGGCGCAATGAGGAGGCTCAGGCCCAGCAGGTGGACGAGGTTGGCCAGCGGGTAGAGGAACAGGGACTCGCGCATCATCATGCCGAGGGCGGATGCTTCCAGTACGCCCGCCCAGCCCGGATCCCCGGCCAATCCGTGTTCCATCAGCGCAATTCGATGGTCTGGCCGTCCACGGTGATCCGTTCGACCCGCATCTCGCTCTCGTCGACCCGGCTCGGATAGCCTACGACCGTCACCACGGTGCCGGTCGCCAGCATCTCCTGGGCAAGGCCGCGCCTGTCCATGCGTGACGGTGGTGCGAGCACGCAGCGCCAGGTCTTTCCTTCGCTGACGATCGTGATCTCGCCATGGGGATAGGCGTAGCTGGCCGTCTCGATCGGTGCCTCGACGGTCAGCACGGTGGCGGCATCGTAGCTGGACCAGCCGTGATGCGCGGCTACGGGGCCGGCAAGGTTGGTGGCGGCAAGAATGACGGTCGCGGTGGCGAACGGCCGAACCATGGTCTTGTCCCTGACATACGGGGGCGATGACGGACAAACTGTGCGGCCGGTATCCTGTCGGCAAGCGCGGGCGAGGCTGGAATCCACACGCGTTCTCCCGGGCGGTCACACTGGCGCGGCTTCGGCCTCCCGCCTAGATTCGAGCGAGCGCAAGGACGCTCGGAGCAACGCAATGGAACGGCAGAACGAACGGGTCGCCTGGTTCAATGGCGAGATCATGCCCGAGCGCGAGGTCCGGGTGCCGTTCCGGGATTCCAGCTGGATCTATGGCGACGGCTGCTTCGACATGACCCGATCGTTCGGGCATCGCCTGTTCAAGGTGAAAGAGCATGTCGACCGGTTGTACCGCTCCATGAAGTACATGCGGATCGACCCGGCCATGGAGCCGCAGGAGATGTGCCGGATCAGCGAGGACCTGTTCGAGCGCAACCGCCATTTGCTAGGCCCCGACGACGACTATTGGCTGGCCCAGCGCATCAGTCGGGGCGTGCGCCAGGTCGATGGCGACGGGCTGGACAGGCACGGGCCGAACCTCATCATCGAGTGCATGCCCCTGCCGTTCCGTCAGCGGGCCAGCCTGTTCATCGACGGCATCAAGATCGTGGTCCCCTCGCACCGCCGGGTGCCGCCGGACGCGCTGAGCCCGCGGATCAAGTCGCACAACTACCTCAACCTGATCGTCGCCAGCCAGGAGGTCCACGCGATGGACCCGTCGGCCTGGGCGATCCTGCTGGACGTGAACGGGAATCTGGCGGAAGGGCTGGGCTCCAACATCTTCGTGGTCAAGGACGGCGTGATCCTGACGCCCAAGGAGAAGTACGTGCTGCCCGGCGTGTCCCGGCAGACCGCGATCGACCTGGCGGAGCAGGAAGGTCTGGAGGTACGCGAGGCCGATATCGACCTCTACGACGCCTATAATGCCGAGGAGATCTTCATCACCTCGACGTCGCTGTGCATCTGCCCGGCGAGCAGGATCAACGGAGTCGTGGTCGGCAGCGGCGGGCAGGTCTGGGGGCCGGTCACCAAGCGGCTGGCCGACGCCTATTGTCGGCTCGTCGACTTCGACTATGTCGACCAGCACCGCCGCCAGTTCGACCCGGGCGAAGCATCGCGCCCCTTCTAGGCGAGGATGGCGAACCAGCTTCGGCTGTGAGAACCAGAAAACTCACAAAAGCCATCGACTGGCGGAGAACGACAAAAAGAACGGCCAGGCTTTCACCTGGCCGTTCCGACTTGTTGCGGCACGAGTCGGTCCACGAGCTGTGGACCGCCACGACCGCCTTGGATTCTTCTCAATATAGAGCGGCAGATACGAAGATCTGCCTCGAAAGTTCAAAAGTTTCACAAAATGAATAATGACCTCGCCGCGCAAAGCAGAACGCCATCCACCTCCCCGATCAATAATGAAAATCGCCGGGAAAGATCAAAGGATACGTTCATCACTCCGATGCGGCCCGTATCTCTGTCCGATGGCAAGAAAGAATTGAAGAGCCAGCTTCAAATCCAGCCTGCCGCCCGACGGCCGTACGTCAATAACACCTTGCGATCTGAATGTGATCACGTCGGCCCGGATACAATGGCATGGCCATGGATGGGGAATCAATGGCAAGCCGCAGAAATCGGTCAGGTATTTCTAGCTTTTCCTGGAAATCCACATTGCTGTCCTGGCCGTGCAAGAAACGCGGCCGTGATCCAGGTCGTGCAGGCTGACGACTGGATCCGCATCGGAAGATGGCACTTATCGGGTGGCGTTGTTCTTTCCGCGGAGCAACGGTGCCGTCCATCGCGGCAGCGATGAACCACGGCTCGCTGCGGCCAGACTCCAGGCGGTTTCTCGCCTGGAGTCTGGCCGCACCTGATCACGGCTGATACAGGGACTGCCCATGGCTCATGAAGGTGTCCCCGTGACGAGGTTCGAGCTTGCTCCCGTTCTCGCCGAGACCGATCGGCAATTTCCGGACACGGTGGAGCGCCTGAAGGCATTCCTGAGGTTCCCGTCGATCGGCACCGCCCAGGCCTATCACGGCCCGACCAGGGAATGCGCCGCCTGGCTGGCCAACGAGCTGTCGAGCATTGGCTTCGAAGCGGCGGTGCGGCCGACCGGCGGCATGCCGATGGTCGTGGCCCATCATCCAGGCCCCGGCGACGACGCGCCTCATCTGCTCTATTACGGGCATTACGACGTCCAGCCGGTCGATCCGATCGAGCTGTGGGACACGCCGCCCTTCGAACCCACGGTCGTCCAGGGCGCCCATGGGCCCAGGATCGTCGCCCGCGGTGCCGTCGACGACAAGGGCCAGGTCATGACCTTCGTCGAGGCGTTCCGGGCCTGGCTGAAGGTGCACGGCACCCTGCCTTGCCGCGTGACGGTGTTCATCGAGGGCGAGGAGGAGGGGTCGTCGCCGTCGCTCGAGCCCTTCATGCATGCCAACAAGGCCGAACTGCAGGCGGATGTCTGCGTCGTCTCGGATACCGGGATGGTCGATCCGCAGACGCCGGCGATCACCACCTCGCTGCGTGGCCTGGCCTATGTCGAGGTCACCGTGCACGGCCCGGAGATGGACCTCCATTCAGGCATGTTCGGTGGCGTCGCGGTCAACCCGAACAATCTCCTGGTCCGGATCCTGGCGGAGATGACCGATGCCGACGGGCGGGTCACCATTCCCGGGTTCTATGACGGCATCCTGGAGCCGTCGGAGGCCGTGACGGAATCCTGGAAAGCTTTCCCGATCACGGAGGAGCAGTTCCTCGGCGGCGTCGGCCTGAAGGGGCCGCACGGCGAGAGGGGCCGCTCCTTCCTGGAGCGGAACTGGACCAGGCCCACGCTCGACATCAACGGGATCTGGGGCGGATATACCGGCGACGGTGCCAAGACGGTCATTCCGGCGAAGGCGTCTGCGAAGATCAGCGCGCGGCTGGTGCCGGGACAGCACTGGGACCAGATCGCCCCGGCCATCCTGAAGTTCGTCCGGGATCGGCTGCCGCCGGACTGCCGGATGACCCATCAGGATTTCGGCTCCTCGCCCGGCATCACCGTGCAGACCGAGGGCCCCTGGATCGAGGCGGCGCGGGCCGGGATCCGGCAGGTGTTCGGCAAGGAGCCGGTCCTGATGGGCTGCGGCGGCTCCATTCCCGTCGTCGGCAGCTTCCAGAAGATCCTGGGCATGGAGACGCTGCTGGTCGGCTTCGGCCTGGACGATGACCGCGTGCACAGCCCGAACGAGAAGTTCGACCTGGTCTGCCTGCGGCGCGGCGTGGAGACCCACGCGGCCATGCTGGCGGCGCTTGCCGGCGTACGGGCCTGAGAGGGAGCACGACATGGCGTTCAGGTGCGACATCCCTGCGGTCCCGACCGTCCAGCGGGACGATCAGGACGTCCGGATCACTCGCTGGGACTTCCTGCCTGGGGCGGTGACCGGCTGGCATGAGCATGGCTGGCCCTATTTCGTGATCATGCTGGCTGCCGGCACTCTCCGCATCGACGACGGCAGCAAGGTCACCGACGTGCCGCTGGAGCATGGCCAGACCTACCAGCGGCCCGCTGGCATCAAGCATGACGTCATGAACGGCTCGGACCACCCGATCGCTTTCGTGGAGATCGAGATCAAGCGGCCGGAAGCGATCTCGGCGGGCTGAGCAGGTCTTCTGGCGCTGAGGCTGCAGGCCGCACTCGGGCAGGAAACGACCTGTCCTGCGTGCAAGCCCTTGTCGGATCTGTTCATCTTCCCTAAGGCGCGGTGCCAGGGTGCGGCAAGACCAGCATCCTCGCCATGGTCGGCATCGGGGAAGAGCGTCTCATGAAGATCGGGGTGCCGAAGGAGCGTGCGGCGCATGAGCGTCGCGTCGCGGCTACGCCGGAAACGGTCAAGAAGCTGAAGGCGCTGGGCGTCGACGTCCTGGTGGAGGCCGGTGCCGGCGCATCGTGCGACATCGCGGATCAGCTCTACGTCGATGCCGGAGCGGAGATCGTGCCCGATCCCGCGGCCGTGTTCGCCGCCGACATCGTCTTCAAGGTGAAGCGGCCGGACGAGAGCGAGATGGCGCTGCTCCGGGAAGGCCAGGTCCTGGTGGGCCAGCTCGACCCCTACATGAACAAGGACCAGGTCCAGGCCTATGCCGGCAGGAAGGCGGTCGCCTTCGCGCTGGAACTGCTGCCGCGCACGACCCGCGGGCAGGCCATGGACGTGCTGTCCAGCCAGGCCAACCTCGCCGGCTACAAGTCGGTGCTCGACGCGCTCGAGCACTATACCCGCGTCATGCCGATGATGATGACGGCCGCCGGCACGGTGACCGCCGCCAAGGTCTTCGTGATGGGTGCTGGCGTCGCGGGATTGCAGGCCATTGCCACGGCCCGGCGCATGGGTGCGGTCGTCACGGCCACCGATGTCCGCCCGGCGGCCAAGGAAGAGATCGCCTCGCTGGGCGCGAAATTCGTGGGATTCATTCCGGAGGGTGCCGCCACCGCAGGCGGTTATGCCCGCGCGCTGACGCCCGAAGAGCAGGCCAAACAAAAAGAAGTCGTCGCCGATCACATCAAGAACCAGGACATCGTGATCACCACGGCGCTGATCCCTGGCCGCAAGGCGCCGGTGCTGGTGACCGAGGCGATGGTGGCGTCGATGAAGCCGGGCTCGGTGATCCTGGACCTGGCGGTCGAGACGGGCGGCAACGTGGAAGGCTCGGCGGTCGGCGAGGTCGTCGTGAAGAACGGCGTGAAGATCGTGGGCAACCCGAACGTCGCCTCGCGGCTGGCTCCGGCCGCCTCGCTGCTCTACGCGCGCAACCTCCTGAACTTCGTGACCCTCCTGGTCGACAAGGAGACGAAGGGGCTGGTCGTGAACCGCGAGGACGAGCTGATCAAGGGCACCCAGCTCACCGACGCCACCGGTGCTGTCGTCCACGACGCGTTCAAGTCCGCCTGAAGACGCCGGAGAGACAAGCCATGGAACTGATCGACCACAGCGTCTTCAACCTGATCATCTTCGTGCTGGCGATCTTCGTCGGCTACTACGTCGTATGGTCCGTCACGCCGGCCCTGCACACGCCGCTCATGGCGGTCACCAACGCGATCAGCTCGGTGATCATCGTGGGCGCGCTGGTGGCCAGCGGCTCCGGCAGCACCGTGGCCATGATCTTCGGCCTGATCGCGGTCGTCCTGGCGGCCGTGAACATCTTCGGCGGGTTTGCGGTCACGCACCGCATGCTCGCCATGTTCAAGAAGCGCGGTTGAGGAAACGGCCATGAATTCCAACCTCGCCGCCGTCGGCTACCTGATCGCCGCCATCTGCTTCATCGTCAGCCTGCGCGGCCTGTCCTCGCCGGCCACCTCCCAACGCGGCCTGCGCGCCGGCATGATCGGCATGACGATCGCCGTCGTCATCACGCTCCTGTCGCTGTCCGAGCCCTCCTTCCTCACCTACCTCCTGATCGCCGTCGCCCTCGCGATCGGCGGCGGAGCCGGCTACTACACGGCGCGCAAGGTCGAGATGACCGCGATGCCGCAGCTGGTCGCGGCCTTCCACTCGCTGGTGGGCTTGGCCGCGGTGTTCGTGGCGGCCGGTGCCTTCGCCAGCCCGCACGCCTTCCACATCCTGGTCCCCGGTACCGTCGATTCGATCAAGGGCCTGTCCCTGGTCGAGATGGGCCTGGGTGCGGTGGTCGGTGCCGTGACCTTTACCGGCTCGATCATCGCGTTCGCCAAGCTGCAGGCGCTGATGGGTTCAGCCCCGATCATGCTGCCGGCCCGCCATGCCATCAATATCGGCATCGGCATCCTGATCCTGCTCCTCCTGATCTGGCTGATCATGGCCCAGAGCACGACGGCGTTCGTGCTGCTGATCCTGTTCTCCCTGCTGATCGGCGTCCTGCTGATCATCCCGATCGGCGGTGCGGACATGCCGGTCGTCGTGTCCATGCTGAACAGCTACTCCGGCTGGGCTGCGGCCGGCATCGGCTTCACCCTGAACAACCAGGCGCTGATCATCACAGGCGCGCTCGTCGGCAGCTCGGGTGCGATCCTCAGCTACATCATGTGCAAGGCGATGAACCGCTCGTTCATCTCCGTGATCCTGGGTGGGTTCGGCGAAACGGGCGGGGCTGCCGCTGCCGGTGGTGCGGAACAGAAGCCGGTGAAGGCCGGCTCGGCCGAGGACGCCGCCTTCATGATGCAGAACGCGCAGAAGGTGATCATCGTGCCAGGCTACGGCATGGCGGTGGCCCAGGCGCAGCATTCGGTCCGCGAGCTGTACGACGCGCTCACCAAGGAGGGCGTGGAGGTCAAGTTCGCGATCCACCCGGTGGCGGGCCGCATGCCCGGCCACATGAACGTGCTGCTCGCCGAGGCGAACATTCCCTACGATGTCGTGTTCGAGATGGAGGACATCAACAGCGAGTTCGGCCAGACCGACGTCGCCTATGTCATCGGCGCCAACGACATCACGAACCCTGCCGCCAAGACCGACAAGACTTCGCCAATCTACGGCATGCCGGTGCTGGATGTGGACAGGGCCAAGGCCGTGTTCTTCGTGAAGCGCTCGATGGCGGCAGGCTATGCCGGCATCGACAACACGCTGTTCTTCCAGGACAACACGATGATGCTGTTCGGGGACGCGAAGAAGATGACCGAGACCATCGTGAAGTCGATGTCCGGCGGAGGCCACTGAGGTCCTCGTGCTTCCAGGCGGATGTGCTGCATCTGCAGTACATCCGCTTTGCGATGCGCACGGTCCTCGTCAAGCGAACCTGTCCTACCCGAAGCTCCTGGCCGACGTCGGTAGCGCGCGCTGAGGGACATGCAGGGCGGCCGTGCCTTCGGTCGGGTCGCCTTCATGAATCCATGCGGTGAACGGGTGGCCAAGCTTCTGGGGAACCAGGCCGGATCGGCCTTACCATTCCCGCCCCATGAACTCTTCCAACGCGGCTGCCGGAGTCTTCCGGTAGACGCCGGCGCGGCTCACCGTCGTGCCCGTCAGGCGTTGGAGGCCCAGTGCGGCTTCGGCTGCCTTGGCAACGGCGGCGATGCCGTTGAGCACCGGCGCCCCGTCGACCGCAAAGCCTCGCTCGCGCGCGAACAGCAGCATCGGCGGCCGCCCGCGGGCAGGATCACCTCCGCGCCATCAGCGACGAGCGGTCGGACCTGCTCCTCGAACTGAGTGCGGACCTTCCTATAGGCGTCCTCGTTCTCGAAGGCGCGCATGAACAGGTCGAGGTCCGCCCGTATCGCGCGCACGCCGGCGATGCGGCGCTCCAGGCCATGCCGGACGACCTGATCCTCGTGCCAGGGAATGAAGACGGGGTCGATCGTCACCAGGCCGATCTTTCGGCCGAGCGTGCAGGCGGTCAGCAGCGCGGCCTCGCCCAGGCCGATGACCGGCACATCGAGCGTGGTCCGGCATTCGAGCAGGCCCGGCTCCTGAAAGTGGCCGATCACGAAGGCGTCGTAGCCGTTCCGTTCGGCATCGATCGCGTGGCGCACGGTCTGGATGGCGCAGCGGAACTCGGTGAGCGGGCCGAAGAAGCGGTCGGGCGGCGTGAGCCCATGCACCTCGAACCGCGTACCCGGTGCAGCCACATGGTCCAGCATCGCCTGCAGGCGCGTGATGTAGGGTGCCTGCGCCTGCGGATCGACGAAGCTCTGGTACCATATCCGGCTGACCGTCCTGGCCTCGGCCATCTCGATATCCTCCATGGTCGGACACCTTGCTCAGTCGTGGCCCGCCGGCTGGCGCCGCATCGCCTTCACGCCCGAGCGCTGCGACTTTGTGGCCAGGCGCCGTTCCTTCGAGCCCTTGGTGGGCCTGGTTGCGCGGCGGGTCTTCGGCCGGATCGCGGCTGCCTGGATCAGCGCCACCAGCCGCGCCACCGCATCCTCCCGGTTGCGCTCCTGGGTACGGAAGTTCTGGGCGTGGATGATCAGGATGCCGTCCTGCGTCATCCGCGAGCCGGCAAGGCGGATGAGCCGTTCGCGGACATCCTCGGGAAGGGAGGGCGAGTTGAGGACGTCGAAGCGCAATTGCACGGCCGTCGACAGCTTGTTGACGTTCTGGCCGCCAGGCCCCGATGCGCGCACGAAGTTCTCGTCGAGTTCGCGTGGGTCCAGCCGGATCGAGGCAGTGACGGGAATCATCGGGCTTTCCAAGGCGCTGGCGGATGTTTGCTCCAAATCATCCGCGTTGACCATTGGTGCCGCGCCCTCCGATATCGCGCGGCAACGCAATCGGCTGGAAGCACCACATGTCTCTTTCGGGAAAGATCGCGCTCGTCACCGGTGCTACCGCCGGGATCGGCCAGGCCATCGCTCGGGTCCTGCACGAGCGCGGCGCGAGGCTGCTCGTCACGGGGCGCAACGAGGAGGCCGGGAGACGGCTCGAATCGGAGCTTGGGAATGCGCGCTTCGTTCCCGCCGATGTCACCGCTCGCGTGGCACCGAAGCTGCTGGTCGATGCCGCCATGGAGACCTATGGCCGCCTCGACATCCTCGTGAACAATGCCGGGATCGTGATGCGCGGCAACGCCGACCAGTGCACGGACGAGCAGTGGGAGCGGATCATGACCACCAACGTCACCTCCCTGTTCCGGCTGAGCCGGGAAGTGCTGCCGGTCATGCGCCGGCAGGGCAGTGGCTCGATCATCAACATCGCGTCCGACTGGGGACTGGTGGGTGCCGTCAATGCCCTGGCCTATGGCGCCAGCAAGGGGGCCGTCGTGCAGATCACCCGGTCGATGGCGATCGACCATGCGCGCGAGGGGATCCGGGTGAACGCGGTCTGTCCTGGCGACACCGACACGACCATGCTGGACGGCGCCATGACCGGCGGCGACCGAGCAGCCGAGCTCGCCAAAATGGGCGACGCCTTGCCACTTGGCCGCGTCGGCCAACCCGTCGAGATCGCGAGGGTCGTGGCGTTCCTGGCGTCGGACGACGCCAGCTTCATCACCGGCGCCTGCCTGCCCGTGGATGGCGGCAACACCGCCCAGTG
>NZ_DATAGQ010000131.1:0-6075 GCF_036263595.1 Geminicoccus sp.
CCGCTACGAGCGGCGCCTCGACATTCTCCAGGGCTTCCACCTGCTCGCCGCCAGCCTGATCTGCCTCAAGTTCGTGATGAGGTGGTTTTGTTAAGCGCTCTAAGTGTTCGATCCGCAGCTCATGATGCAGACAGAGAGAAATATAAGGAGTTAACGAGCCTTAGCTGGTTATCAGAACAGCTGAGCCGGTTTTGTTCTCTTCTCCACGCATCCTATCCGAAAGCTTGCCAGCCGACTGTTCAACCGGCTGGCGTCGGTGCTGCCTCCGGCAGCACGCCACTATTCTTGAGTTCTTGCCAGAACGCCGTCGGAATAGGCTGTTTCATCAATTCGGCATTCTGCCGGACGCGCTCCGCGTTCTTCGTGCCAGG
The DNA here is from genome assembly GCF_036263595.1 of Geminicoccus sp. Taxonomy (NCBI): domain Bacteria; kingdom Pseudomonadati; phylum Pseudomonadota; class Alphaproteobacteria; order Geminicoccales; family Geminicoccaceae; genus Geminicoccus; species Geminicoccus sp. The sequence goes on from NZ_DATAGQ010000131.1 coordinate 372, forward strand.
AATGACTGCAGCCACCACCGGGTGCGCGGCGCAGAACTGCAGGGCGGCAGCGCGCAGGTTGACGCCATGGCGCTCCGCGATCGCGCGCATAAGGTCGCGGGCTGCGACCTTGTCGGGTGGTGCTTCGACATACTCAAAGGTCGTTCCCCCGGCGATCAGGCCGGAATTGTAGGGGCCGCCGACAACCACATGGACGCCACGCTCCACGCAGCGCGGGAAGAACTCGTCCAGCGCCGGCTGGTTCAACAGGCTGTAGCGGCCGGCCAGCAGGAACACGTCGGGGTCGGCCTGCTCCAAGGCAAGGATGCAGGGCTCCACCAGGTTCACCCCCAGGCCCCAGGCCCGAATCACGCCCTGCTCACGTAGCCGGGTCAGTGCCACGGCGGCGCCTTCCATGGCGGTCCTGAACGCCTCTTTCCAATGAGCGCCATGATGATCTTCCGCGCAGTCATGGATATAGACGATGTCGATGCGCGCCATGCCCAGGCGCTGCATGCTGTCCTCAAGCGAGCGCTGCACGCCGTCGGCGGTATAGTCGTAGTCGCTGCGGAACGGCATGCAGTTGATGAATGGGCCCTGCTGGCCTCCCTTGCTCTCATCCGCCCGCAGCAGCCTGCCGACCTTGGTGGACAGCACGAACTGGTCGCGCGGATAGCGGCGCAGGGCGTGGCCGAAGCGGTGCTCGGAGACGCCGGAGCCATAGTGGGGAGCCGTGTCGAAGTGACGGACGCCGGCATCCCAGGCGGCGACCAGGGTGGCATCGGCATCCTCTTCTGAGATTTCTGCGAACATGTTGCCCAGCGGTGCACCGCCAAACCCGAGCGGTCCTGGCGGAACGAAGTGCTTGTCGTTCGACATGGCGGATCTCCCCGGCGGGACGCTCGGTCGGCTTGCGGGCCCAGGCGAGGCCGGCCGCGGCCCGTAGGCGGCTAGATTGGGCACCATCGGGCTAGAGGCAAGCTGAGATGTCGGACACGACAAGGCTTATGCCTTCTGACCCAGCCTGGGATGACGCCGCCCGCCGCTGCCGGCGGTTGCATCACCGCATGATTCACCTAGGCTCGCCCAGCGCATGACCGGCCCGACGGACTTCCCTGGCGGAAACCTTAGACCGGCCATGATCAAAGAAAGGCGACAAGCCGCAGGCACGCAACGATGACGTTGCGCCAGATCGGGGACAGAAAGCGGATGAGATCGATCACGAAGCAGGTGGCCGTCGCGGCAGGCATGGCGGCATCGCTCCTGGGCGGTGCTGCGATCGGTCAGGCGCAGGCCCAGGAGCCCATCAAGGTGACGATCGGCTGGGCGCCGCCGGACATCACCGGCGTGTTCAAGACAGCGACCGACTTCTTCGAGAAGTCGGCGGCCGATGCGAGGCAGCACGGCTTTGAGGTCGAGATCATCACCCGCGCTCCTACCAGCCACCTGGCGTTCGCCGATCAGGTCGCCATCATCGAGGACTTCATCCAGCGCCGGGTCGATGTGATCGCGGTCTCGCCCTCGGAAGTCCAGACGGTGCGTTCAGCTCTGGCTGCGGCCGGCGAGGCGGGTATTCCGGTGATCGTGGTGAACCTGCTGGAGCCGATCGAGGGCCTCGACATCGCGTCCTATATCGGCTTCGACAATACCCAAGGCGGCATGGTCAGCGCCTACTCGGTGGCCGATTATTTCGGTGGCCCAGGCGTGCTTGGCACCGGGACGAAGGTCGCAGTGAAGCCCGGCGACTATCTCGACCTGGATTTTTGGAAGAAGACATATGCGGACTTGCCCGAGGCGGAGCGGGCCAAGGTCAAGGCCAAGGGAGTCATCATCGAGGGCGTCGCCGGCGGTTTCTATTCGACGGCTCGCCTCAACGGCTTCCGCGAGGTCATGGCACAATTCCCGAACGTGGAGATCGTGGGCAATTCCTGTGCTGCCGACTGGAACCGCGAGAAGGCGACACGCTGCACCGAGGACTTCATGCAGAGCGCCGGCCAGGACCTGGACTTCATCTGGGCGGCGTCCAACGAGATGGGCCTGGGCGCGATGCTGGCCCTTGGCAATGCCGACCGCCTGCAGCTGGCCGACCAGCCGCACGAGCAGGGCGCAGGCAAAGTTGCAGTGTTCACCAACGACGTGACGCCGGAGTCGGTCGACCAGATCGCCAATAACCGGCTCGTCGCGGAGACTACCCACGGTTTCGCCGATTGGGGCTGGTTCGGCACCAAGTTTGCGGTGCAGCTCGCCTGCCAGGAGGAAACTCCAGCGACCTTCGATATCCGCCCGCGGACCGTCTATGTCGCCAATGCCCGCGAGTTCTATCCGGACCCGCAGCTCCCCGACATCGACTGGGACACCATCCGGGCGAACTGCAAGAAGTCCGGCTGAGCACTGTCGCTTGAGCAAGGGGCTCTGTTCACGGCGGAGCCCCATCCCACCACACGGTTTTCCCGGAACAGGTAGTGATGGCGAGCGCCTTGAACCTATCGGCCGTGAACTCGTCCGGCGCACAGGTCCTCCTCCGACTCGAATCGATCGAGAAGCAGTTCGTGGGCGTGCGCGCCCTCAAAGGTGTCTCGCTGGAGCTTCTGGCAGGCGAAGTCCAGATGCTGCTGGGCGAGAATGGTGCCGGCAAGTCGACGCTCATGAAGATCCTGGCCGGCGAGTACGCGCCGACCTCCGGGCGGATCGTGGTGCGTGGCCACGAGGTGTCCGGCCTCACGCCTGAGACCGCAAAGTCGCTCGGGATCGGCCTGATCCACCAGGAGCTGAGCTTGGTGCCTGCTCTGACCGTAGCTGAGAATCTTTTCCTCGGCCGCATGCCGACTACACGCTTTGGCCAGATCGACTGGAATAGGGCCTATGAGCTAGCCGCCGAGGCGGTCGGGCGCCTGGGCGTGTTCATTGATCCGCGCGCACCGGTGGGCCGGCTGCAGATTGCCGAGCAGCAGCTGGTCGAGATCGCCCGGGTCCTTGAAAGCAACCCGGAGATCCTGCTCCTGGACGAGCCGACCTCGGCCCTGTCCGATTCGGAGCGCGAGCGCCTGTTCGACGTCATCCGCCGCCTGAAGGGGCGCGGCGTGGGCATGATCTACATCTCGCACCATCTGGCCGAGATTCCGATGATCGCGGACCGGGTGACCGTGCTGCGGGACGGCAGCGTCGTCGGCACGATCCTGCCCGAGCAGGCGGACGAGGACACCTGCATCGGCATGATGGTCGGCCGGTCGCTGAAGGACCAGTTCCCGAAGCCCGTGGTGGCGAAGGGAACGCCGGTCCTGGAGGTGGAGCGGCTGAAGGCCGGCCGCACGCTCGATGACCTTTCATTCACCCTGCACAAGGGCGAGATCCTTGGCATCTTCGGCCTGATGGGAGCCGGACAGGAGGAGGTCGCCGCGGCCCTGTTCGGCCTGCAGAAGAGCCACGGGAGGATCCGGGTCAACGGCAAGGACAAGGGGATTACGACACCGGCGGACGCCATCGCGGAAGGACTGGGCCTGTTGACCCGTGACCGGCGGCAGAGCCTCGTGCCGATGCTTACCGTGGGCCCCAACCTCTCCCTGCCCTGGCTCAGCAACCGCTCGTTCTGGTCAGCGCTCCAGCACAAGCGGGAAGGCCAGGAGGTGGAGCGCTACGTCGCCGACCTGAAGATCCGGCCGGCCACCACCACCAACCCCGTGCGATTCTACAGTGGCGGCAACCAGCAGAAGGTCATCCTGGCCCGCTGGATGTCGAGCGGTGCCAGCATCCTGGTGTTCGACGAGCCGACCCGCGGCATCGATGTCGGGGCCAAGGCCGACGTGTTCGCGCTGATGGGCGAGCTGGTGAAGCGCGGCATGTCCGTCCTGATGATTTCCTCCGAGCTGAACGAGCTGATCGGCATGGCCGACCGCGTCCTGGTGATGCGCGGCGGCAGCGTGTCGGCCGAACTCGCGCGCCACGAACTGAGCCAGGAAGCCCTCCTGCGCCACGCCAGCTGAAAGAAACGAAGAGATGGCTTCTGAGCGTACTCTCCCGGTGGCGTCACAGAGTGCCGGCGCCCGCTACCGCGACCTCCTGCTCCGCGGTGGGCCGTTCATCGCGCTCCTGATACTCTGCGCCTTCCTGTCCATTGCCACGCCGCACTTCGCGACCGTCGACAACATGTTCAACATCACCCGCCAGTCGGCCTTCACGGCGATCCTGGCGATCGGCCAGACCTTCGTCATCCTGACCGGCGGCATCGACCTTTCGGTGGCGGCCGTCGCGGCCCTGTCCGCCTGCGTCACCACCGTCCTGTTGACCAGCCCGCTCGTCCTGTTCGGCCACGATTTCGGGATCCTGCCGGCACCCGTCGCCATCACGATCGGCCTCCTGGTCGGCTGCGCCTGCGGCGCACTGAACGGCTGGATCATCGCGCGCTTCAAGATCCCCGACTTCATCGCCACGCTCGGCACCATGACCGTCCTGCGCGGCGTGGCCCTGATCGTGACGGACGGCCTGCCGGTCCCGTCCTTCCAGTCGATGTCGAGCGGTGCCGCCCTGCCCTCGGCCCTGATCCAGGCCGGCAGCGGCTCCGTCCTGGGCATGCCGATCAGCGCCATCATCGCGGTGCTGGTAGCCCTCGTCGGCTTCTACATCCTGCGCTACCGGGCCCTTGGCCGCGCGATCTACGCGGTCGGCGGCAACCGGGAAGCGGCACGGGTCTCCGGCATCGACATCGGCCGCACCAAGATCCTGGCCTACATGATCTCCGGCCTCACCGCCGCGATCGCAGGCCTCATCATGGTAGGCCGGTTGAACTCCGCGAATGCGCTGATGGCGGACGGCGAGGAGCTGCGCTCGATCGCGGCCGTGGTGATCGGCGGGACCAACCTGTTCGGCGGCGAAGGCGGCGTGATCGGCTCGCTGGTGGGTGCCGTGATCATCGGCGTCCTGAACAACGGCCTGAACCTCCTGAACGTCAGCCCGTTCTGGCAGCGGATCGTCCAGGGTCTAGTCATCGTCCTGGTCGTCATCTTCGACCAGTGGCGTCGCAGAAAGAGCGTAAACGGATGAAGGCTCGATCGGTAACTGCCGCCAGCGTGCCACTAGCGCCAGTTCAGCCCCTAGACACGGTGATCAGGTCGTCTGGTAGTTGGCTCGGTCGGCAGCTAGATCCCGGCCACCATCGTCCACCCCACCCCTCCCCCAAGCGTATCAAGCAGGGTGGAGCGCGGCACCTTGAAGCTCCAGCAGATCGAGGCCTTGCTGGCCCCGTTGTTCAAGGCGCTGGTAACCTGCTCGACCTGCTCCTGACTGAGTGTCGGTGGTCTGCCCCAGTGCCTCGCTGCCGCCACTCCCGCCATCACTCGCTCGTACTGGGCCAAACTACTCAACGAGATGTGGAGGCAGAGGACCAGGCATCATAGGTGGGCGCCCCGCAGACACATGATCACCCTGGGATCATTACATGCTAGTGGATGACGATCGAGACATTGCGGTGCAGGTAGAAGGAACCAGACAGCTCGGCTTGAGCGCTTGAGGCAGGCATCATACCTGCTGGATTGAGCCGAGTGCTCTGGCGCGCGTTTGGGACATGCAGGTGCTCAGTCAGGTGACCGTGCCGTGATCGGGTGATTTGACTGCTTCTGCCGGCTGCACGACGCCTATTCGCCAGAACAGCTGTCCCGGTGCCGCAAGCACATGATGCTCCAGGATGCTGCCCAATGCCCGGACGGTCTGCTCGACAGACACCGGCCCCTTG
>NZ_DATAGQ010000132.1:0-68655 GCF_036263595.1 Geminicoccus sp.
CACGCTCTCGTCGAGGTCTGAACGCTGGCGGCGCGCCTGCGCGATCGCCCACGACAGGTCGCGCTGGTCGGCTTCCGTAAACCGGCCATTCCCGTCGAGATAGGTGCGATAGACCGGGAAGCAGGCAATGATCTCGCGAAGCGCTCGCTCCAGGATGTTCTGGGTGAAGTCAGCCGTGCGTCGGTTTTCTCGTGCGACCCTGGCGGCATCCCGCGCCAGCACCTTCAGCTCGCTCGCCATCTCCGTCTGCATGATCCGGATCTTGCAGCTGCGGACGACCTCGCCGAATGCCTGTCGGACACCGGCGAAGGCGGCGTAGGTCCGGTCGAAACTCTCCTCGGCTGCCGGATCGACCAGGACACCTGTCAGGAGATTCAGCACCTCGTAGCCCGTGGTGCCGTCGATCAGCCAATCGGCACGCAACGATTCGTGCTGTGACAGGATCTTCTCGACGACCAGGTAGAACGGCCGCCGCTCGCCCTCGAACGCCTGGCTGCGAAGGCGCTCGACATACTGCTTGGGGTCGAACAGGCCATCGATATGGTCGATCCGCAGCCCGTCCAGCACGTCCTCCCGCAGCAGCCGGAAAACGAGCTGGTGGGCGTGATCGAACAGGTCGGGCAGCTCGATGCGCATGCCCGCCAGCTCGTTGATGTTGAAGAAGCGCCGATAGTTGATGTCGTCCCCAGCCACGCGAAAATGGGCGACGCGCCAGTGCTGGTCCTGGATCAACCGATCCAGCGCGTCCCAGCTCTCGGCCTCGCCTGCGCGTCCGTTCAGCCGCGAGACCGCGCTGTGGATGGCTACGCGCGCTTCGGTACTTTCGCGGGCCAGCGCAGCCAGTTCCTGCTGCAGCACGCCGGCGCGGCGGGCCACCTGCGGCCGCCAGGCCGTGGCGTAGGTGAATGCATCTCCGAGCCGCTCCAGCTCGGGATGATCGGTCGAGAGGATCCGACCATAGTGGAGTGGGCAGATCGGGAGCTGATGGGTGTCATAGGCCCAGACCGCGAAGCTGCCGGCCTCCTCGTCGAACTTGAGGACCAGCTTCCCCGATTCCAGCTCGGCGCCATACTGATCGCCCAGGAACGGCACCAGCAGCTTGTCCTGGAGATAATCCTGGTTCGGGTTCCAATCGATATCGAACCAGCCCGCATATTCGGAGTCCGCGCCCCAGGCGAGCACGTCCAGCCAGAACGGATTCCGCGAGCCGCCGACCCCCATATGGTTCGGCACGAAGTCCAGGATCTGACGCAGCCCGTTGTCGCGGAACGCCGCGCACATCCGTTCGAACGCTGCGTCGTCACCGAGTTCGGGATTGAGCCGGTTCTGGTCGACGATGTCGTAGCCGTGCGTGCTGCCGCGCCGAGCCATCAGGTAGGGCGAAGCATAGACATGGCTGACGCCGAGCCTGGCCAGATAGGGCGCGATGCGGGCGGCGGCGTCGAAGCCGAAGTCCTTGTGGAACTGCAGTCGATAAGTGGAGCCAGGAGTCATCGGCGCAGAGCTTTCGTAACCTACCAGGAGATCGACCTGATCTGGTCAGGATGCCTCCACTGCCGGGGGTTTCGGTAGTGGATGGCGAGGCCCGGCCGCGACCGCAGCCCCCAAAGCAGCAGGCGGCCGCACGGCATCCGGTTCCGCCGCCGCCACCTGTTGCTGTCAAATTCTTCGACGTGCCGGGCACGAGGCAGGCGCGACGGCGGACCGTGCGCCCATCTCATGTCATGCCGCATCCAGCTGCAGCGCCAGCAGGAGCAATGATCGACCCGTCACAGCGTAGACATCGCCAGTGGAGAAGGGTGGCGCGTCGGGGAGTTCCGTCAGGTTCGTGTCGATCAGGAGCTTCCATCTGTCGCCACCCGCGCAGACAGGCAGGGTGAACTCTACCAGGTCGTGGTGACCGTTCAGCACGATGAGCAGTGACACGTCCTCGCCCCGCTTCTTCAGCCCGGTCGCACGCGCCCTGCCGTCCACCATCATGCCGAAGCACTTGGTGTTACCGTCCCCCCAGTCCTCGTCCTGCATCTCCGAGCCGTTGGCGTTGATCCAGGTGACGTCCTTGACGTCCAGGTCCTCGTCGTAATGACCGGTCAGGAAACGGTTCCGGCGCAGGATGGGATAGCTGCGACGCAGGGACGTCAACTTCCTGGTGAACTCGATCAACGTCTTGCCGCGCTCGTCGATCTCCCAGTTCAGCCAGCTGATCTCGTTGTCCTGACAGTAGGCATTGTTGTTGCCCTGCTGCGTCCGGGCGAACTCGTCGCCGGCGAGCAGCATCGGCGTGCCCTGCGACAGGAGGAGCGTCGCCAGCATGTTGCGCATCTGGCGGTTGCGCAGCTCGTTGATCTCCGGATCGTCGGTAGGCCCCTCGGCACCGCAGTTCCATGAGCGGTTGTGGTCGTGGCCGTCCTGGTTGTCCTCGCCGTTCGCCTCGTTGTGCTTCTCGTTGTAGGACACGAGATCCGCGAGCGTGAAGCCGTCGTGGGCGGTGATGAAGTTCACCGACGACCATGGCCGGCGTCCCTCATGGTTGAATATATCGCCGGATCCGCTCAGCCGCGGCGCCAGCTCGGTCGCGTTCGCCTCACCGCGCCAGAAGTCGCGGACCGTATCCCGAAACTGATCGTTCCACTCGGCCCAGCCGGGCGGGAAGCCGCCCACCTGGTAGCCACCGGGTCCGCAGTCCCAGGGCTCGGCAATGAGCTTCACGGTCGTCAGGACCGGATCCTGGCTGCAGGCGCGCAGGAAGCCGCTTTGCTGGTCGAACCCGCCGGGCTCCCGGGCGAGAATCGTGCCCAGGTCGAAGCGGAAGCCGTCGACATGCATCTCCTGCACCCAGTAGCGCAGGCTATCCATCACCATCTGCAGCACGCGGGCGTTGCTCAGATTGACGGTGTTTCCGGTCCCGGTGTCGTTGATATAGTAGCGCGGCTGGTCCGGCAGCAGTCGATAGTAGCTGGCGTTATCGATGCCCTTGAATGAAAGCGTCGGCCCCTTCTCGTTGCCTTCCGCCGTATGGTTGTAGACGACGTCGAGGATCACCTCGAGGCCCGCCTCGTGGAAGCGAGCCACCATCTCCTTGAACTCGCGCAGGCTCTGCTCGACCTCGAACGAATAGCGCGGATCGGGCGCAAAGAAGCCGATGCTGCTGTAGCCCCAGTAGTTCCGCAGCCCCTTGTCGGTCAGGTGGCTGTCGTCCAGGAAGGTATGGATTGGCAGCAGTTCGACCGAGGTGACGCCCAGCGACCGGATGTATTCGAGGACCTTCCGGGTAAAGCCCGTGTAGGTGCCACGCTGCTTGGCCGGGACGTCCGGATGAAGCTGCGTGAAGCCGCGGACATGGGTCTCATAGATGACCGTCCGGTCCCAGGGCACGTACTGGCGCTCGGGCTCGCCCTTCCAGTCGAAGTTGGGATCGACCACCACGCATTTGGGAACGAAGGGCGCGCTGTCGCGCTCGTCGAAGGTCAGGTCGTCCCCGGTCTCCATCTGGTAGCCGAAGCAGGCAGGATCCCAGGTCAGCTTCCCTGCATGGGCACGCGCATACGGGTCCAGCAGCAGCTTGTTCGGGTTGAACCGGTGGCCTGCTTCCGGCTCATAGGGCCCGTGCACCCGATAGCCGTAGAAGTCGCCAGGACGCACGTCCGGCAGGTAGCCATGGAAGATCTGGTCCGTGTACTCCGGCAGTTCGACCCGCTCGATCTCCTTCTTGCCCGCTCCATCGAACAGGCATAGCTCCACCTTGGTCGCATGCGCCGAGAACAGGGAGAAATTCACTCCCTTGCCGTCCCAGGTGGCACCCTTGGGAAAAGGAAGACCCTCTCTGATCCTGGCGCCACTGCTCAATGTCGTTCCCCCTCCGCGCGTCAGCCGCTCGCCTGTCGACACCACGTCGCTGCCCCTGCCTAGCAGCGGTCGGAGACGGTGCTGCCACAAAGAATTGGGGGGTGATGGTGCCGCTGGCGGCGCGCGGTCTGAACCTGTTCCGGCTTCAGCGGTTCCCGGATCGTCGAGGTGTTACCTGCTGTTGCGCGGCAAATCCTCCTTGAAGTGGTGCGGCTCAAAGCCCACTCGATCAGGAGAGGTGGAAGCCGGACGGACAGCGAGCTGGAACGAGCACACGACATGGATCCTTATCAGATACTGGGTGTCGCGAAAGACGCCTCGGCAGGCGACATCCGGGTGGCTTATCGCAAACTGGCCAAGGAACTTCATCCTGACTTGAACCCAGGCAACAAGCAGGCCGAGGAGCGCTTCAAGGAAGTGTCGGCAGCGTATGACCTCCTGAGCGATGCGGAGAAGCGCAGCCGCTTTGACCGAGGCGAGATCGATGCCACCGGTGCCGAGCGTCCTCAACAACGCTCCTACCGCCACTATGCGGACGCGGGCGAAGGCGGCCGCTATAGTTCATCGGCTAGCTTTGATGACATTGAGGGCCTTTCTGACGTGTTCGCCGACCTGTTCGGCCGCTCCGGTCGGGCTGGCTTTCGGGCGCGAGGACGTGACGCGCACTACCGGCTGGACGTGGACTTTCTGGATGCCGTCAACGGTGCCAAGCGGCGCATCACCCTGCCGGACGGGCAGGTGCTGGACGTGACCATTCCGGCTGGCATGAGAGATGGAGGCATTCTCCGCCTGTCGGGCAAAGGCGGACCCGGCATCGGTGGCGAGCCGGCCGGCGACGCCCTGGTCGAGGTCCATGTCGGCAGCCATCCGTACTTCAAGCAGGAGGGCGACGACATCGTGATGGAGTTGCCGATCTCGATGGACGAAGCCCTGCTGGGAGCGAAGGTGGAGGTCCCGACGATCAGCGGCCGCGTCAACATGAGCATCCCAAGGGGGGCTAGCACAGGGGACACGCTGCGGCTGAAGGGCAAGGGCGTGAAGCCGGCCGGCTCGCCCCCGGGCGATCAACGCGTCATTCTCAAGGTGGTCATGCCCAAGCAGGTCGATGACGACCTCGCCGCATTCATGGAGAAATGGCGGGCGCAGCACCGGTACGATCCACGGGCCGAACTCAGGAGAGGCACATGAGGCTCACCGAACAGGATGTCGTTGCCGAAGTTCGCGAAGTGAGCATCGTGCAACTGCGGATCTGGGTCGAGCGCGGCTGGGTCTCGCCGTCACCCGACCTGAACGGTCCGACGTTCGACGAGGTCGACCTTGCCCGGATACGGCTCGTCCACCAGCTTCGTGACCAGCTTGAGATCGACGAAGACGCGCTGCCGGTCGTCCTCTCCCTCGTCGACCAGCTCTACGGCGTACGTCAGGACCTGCGGGCATTGGTGCAGGCCGTGGATCACGAGCCGGACGAGGTACGGCAGCGAATTCGAGCAAACTACATGGCCGCGCTCAGGCGGTGAACGAGGAAGGGCTACGCCCATGGGACAGCTGGTGGACGGCATCTGGAAGGATCAGTGGTACGACACCGAGAAGACCAGTGGCCGGTTCCAGCGGGAGAATGCGTCGTTCCGCAACTGGGTGACGGCCGACGGTTCGGCTGGACCCAGCGGCAAACGCGGCTTTCCGGCCGAGCCCGGGCGCTACCACCTCTACGTATCCTATGCCTGTCCGTGGGCGCACCGGACTCTCATCATGCGGTCGCTCAAGGGCCTGGAGAGCATGATTGGCCTCTCGGTCGTGCATTGGCGGATGGCCGAGCAGGGATGGACCTTCGAGGATGGGCCGGGCGTCGTGCCCGACCCGCTCATCGGTGCCCGTTACCTCCACGAGATCTACACGCATGCCGAACCCGGCTTCACCGGACGCGTGACCGTGCCGGTCCTCTGGGACAAGCAGGCGCAGACCATCGTGAGCAACGAGTCGTCAGAGATCATCCGGATGTTCAACAGCGCCTTCGACGGCGTGGATGCGAAGCCCGGCGACTACTACCCAGACGATCTGGCCACCGAAATCGAGGCCTTGAACGAGCGGATCTACAAGACGCTCAACAACGGTGTGTATCGCGCAGGCTTCGCGACACGTCAGGAGGCCTACGAGGAAGCCGTGGGGCCATTGTTCGACACCCTCGACTGGCTGGAAGAACGGCTGTCATCCAGGCGCTTTCTCTGCGGCGAACGTCTCACCGAAGCGGATATCCGCCTGTTCCCGACCCTGTACCGGTTCGACGCCGTCTATGTCGGCCACTTCAAGTGCAACCGTCGCCGGCTCGTCGATTATCCCTGCCTTTGGGCCTACACACGCCGCCTCTACCAGACGGAAGCCGTCCGGCGCACGACCAACCTGATGCATGCGAAAAGGCACTATTACGAGAGTCACCGTACGATCAATCCGACCGGAATCGTGCCGGTCGGGCCGGATATCGACTTCGATGCCCCAGTCGATGGCTCAGCCTGACCGGATCGGCAGCCGCACCTCGATCCGGGATCCTAGTTTGCTGGTGAACGCGATGCGGCCGCCATGCCGCTCGGCGACGCGCTTGACGATCGCAAGACCGAGCCCTGCGCCGGGCGACGACGGATCCGCCTTACGGAAGCGCTCGAAGGCGCCTTCGCCCAGCTCAGGCGGTATCCCCTGTCCCTCGTCGGTGACGGCGAGCACTGCCGTATGTTCATCCGCGTGCGCTTCGAGCACGACCTTGCCTTGGCCGTGATCGAGAGCATTCTCCACGAGGTTCCGTACCATGTCGTGCAACTCGTCCTCGTGGCCCAGCACCGTCACGGGCTCGGGCGCCTCGACCTCGATCGCCCGCGAACGCGCTTCGGCAAGCGGCAGTAGCTGTGACGCGACCTGGCGCGCCAAGCGAGAGAGGTTGACCATCGCCGGCGGGTTACCGTTCCGGATCGCATCGGGACTGTCCCGGCGCGCCAGCACGAGCATCTGCTGCACGAGGCGGCGCAGATGGCCGAGATCGCGATCGATCGACGCCCAGTCCATGGGCTCGCCGAGGCGGCTCCGCTGGAGACGTATCGTCAAGGCCGCAAGCGGCGTGCGGAGCTCATGGGCGGCATCGGCGGTCAGCCGTCGCACGGTGTCGTAAGCACTTGCCAGACGTGCCAAGGCCCCGTTGGTCGCATCGACCAGCGGCCGCACCTCGCTCGGCAGGCCGTGAACCGGGATGCGGGCAGCCGGCGCATCAGGGCTGATGCGGCTAGCAACGTCGGAAGCCCTGACGATCGGCCGCAGGCTCCAGCCGACGACCAGCCAGATCGCCACGACGGAGAGCAGCGCGAAAGGAATCATCGTGTAGAGAATGAACTCCACCGCCTCCTCGCTCAGTGCCTCCAACAGTCCGGGAGAGGTCAGATCGGTGCGGGCCACCTGCAACAGACGCCCTCCTTCAACCTCGACCGTAAGAAAGCCGACATCCTTCTCACCCAGGCGGCCGCGCTGGATCTGGCCGAGCGGCAGTCCGAACGGTGGCGGCAGCGGCGCGACGAGGTTGGTTGAATGGTCGAGAATCCTGCCATCGCTGCGATATAGACTGAAGAAGATCTGCGAGTCGGGGCGCGCGTAAGCTGCATCCCATTCCGGCGGCAGATCCGCCACTGACGTGGTGTCGTTTTGAAGGAGTTGAGCCGCGATATCGGCCTGATGCCGCAGCGCATTGCTGAGGAGCTCGTCGCGGAGTTCCTGCAGCTCGATCCAATAGAAGATCGAGGCGCCGCCGAGGCCCAGGAAGAACGCGAAGAGCAGGACCAGCACGAGCCGACGTCGCAGCCCGTAAGTCGTCATGCCCGCTCCTCGGCAACGAGGCGGTAGCCGATCCCGCGCCTGGTCTCGATCCGGGCTGTCGACCCGCTGTTCTCCAGCTTCCTGCGCAGGCGAGAGACGAGTGCTTCCAGCGCGTTCGGCGTCACCGGCTCGTCGAGGCCGTAGATCCGTTCTTCCAGCGCGTCACGCACGACCAGCCGCCCGCCTGCGCGCAAGAGTTGCTCGAGCAGGGAGAACTCCCGCCGATGCAAATCGAGCGGCCTGCCGTCAACGGCGGCAGTCCGTGCCACCGTGTCGATCTCCAGCCCGCCACTGCGAAGAAGGTCCTCCGCACGCTCACCTGGCCTACGCAGCACGGCCCGCAGGCGCGCTTCGAGCTCCAGCAGGTCGAAGGGCTTGACCAGATAGTCGTCCGCGCCGGCGTCCAGCCCCCGGATCCGATCGGGGAGGGCGTCGCGTGCGCTTGCGATCAGGGCAGGCAGCCGCCGGCGCGTGCGCGCACGGATTTCGGCCAGCAGGTCCATCCCGTCCATGTCCGGCAGGCCCAGGTCGAGGATGACCGCGTCATAGGAGGCCACCGCCACCGCAGCCAGCGCATCTCGAGCGTTGGCGAACGCGTCCACGACGAAGCCGCGCGAGGCGAGATGACCTGCCGTGACATCACGCAGTGTGGGGTGGTCTTCGATGAGAAGGATCCGCATGCAGGGGCATCGCATACTCTGGATGGAGGCAAGCCCTCATTGCACACCGTCAGGTTCCCGTCAGCAGGTGGGCGCATCAAGCGCACATCGTTCACCTCGCGGATCGCGACAGCCCATGATCGGCGCCCTCGTTACAGGTCGGGGTCGAACCGTCCTTTCCCGACATGTAGATTCGGCTGCGGGTCGCCTGCTGCTGACATTGCTGGGTATCTTCCTCCTCCTCTCGGCGATCACCCGCATCGGACTGGCGCTATGGGTTTCCGTTGCCGGTGAGCCCGGCCATGTCGGCCAGTTGCTTGCCGCGCTGTTCTCGGGCCTGCCGATCGATCTTGCGACCGCCTGCTGGTTCCTCCTCCCGTTCTTCATGCTCTTCGTCCTGTTGCAGGGGTTGTTCCGCCGGCGATGGGCCGCCGGGGTGGCCCACCTGTTCACCTATGTCTCGCTGACCACCCTGCTCTTCATGTCAGTCGCAGAGTTCTTCTTCTGGAACGAGTTCGACAGCCGCTTTAACGGGATCGCCGTGAACTACCTGATCTTCCCCAGGGAAGTGATCGGCAATATCGGCGAAAGCTTCAACCTGTCCCTCTACTTGCCGATGGTGATGCTTGCCGGAGCAGGGCTGTACCTTCTGGCCAAACCTGCCTTGGTCCGGGCAGTCCTGGCGCCGCTGCCGTGGCAGGAGCGGCTGGTGCTGATCACCGCCGCGGCGGTTGCATTGCTGGCGGCCATCCCGGTGCTGCGGCATGGGCCGGTGGCGATCGGGGATGACCGTGAAGTGGCTGAGATTGCCGACAACGGCCTGCGCAGCCTCTTCGCGGCCTTCCTGACCAACGACACCGACTATGACGGGTTGCATGCCACCATCGACGACCGCACAGCCGTCGCGACCGTCCGTGCCGATGTGGCGCAGGATAATACGAGCTTCGTGGCGAGCGGCGGGTCGGATCTCGGCGGTGGCCGCAGCCTTTGGCGCCATGTCGACAACGGTGGGCAGCCGAAGAAGCTGAACATCGTGCTGGTCATCGAGGAGAGCTTCGGCAGCACCTATCTGGACAGCCTGGACAACAGCCGGCCCTATGCCGTCTCGCCGGAGCTGACCAGACTAGCCGATGACGGCCTCCTGTTCACCAACGTCTATGCCACGGGCGACCGCACGGTGCGCGGGCTGGAGGCTCTGCTGACCAGCTTCACGCCCATACCAGGCATCTCGACCGTGCGCCGAGCCGGATCGGAAGGCATGAACTCGCTGGCCTTCCTCTTGAAGAAGAACGGCTACCAGACGGCCTTCCTATACGGAGGTGCTTCAACGTTCGACAACATGGGCCATTTCTGGTCGACGACCGGCTTTGACCAAGTCTGGGACCAGGGCGACATCGAGAAGCAGGACTTTTCGACGATCTGGGGCGTGGCGGACGAGTTCCTGTTCACCGAAGCGATCAAGCGGCTGGATGCGGCTACGACCGCGGGTGCGCCCATGTTCTTGTCCATGCTGACTGTGTCCAACCACCGGCCGTACACGTTCCCTCAGACCCATGTGCAGGTCGATCCTGCGATGGGCGACAAGGAGAACTCGGCCCACTACGCCGCCTGGGCATTCACCGATTTCCTTGAACGATCCAAGTCCAGGCCCTGGTTCAAGGAGACGGTGTTCGTGTTCGTCGGCGACCATGGACCGAGGGTCGCCGGTGCCGCCCAGGTGCCAGTGGAGCGGTTCCGGGTGCCCCTGCTCTTCTACTCGCCCGGCCATATCAAGCCAGGCCGCAACGCCACCCTCGGCTCCAGCATGGACATGGCACCCACCCTTCTGGGTCTGCTAGGCTGGAGCTATGACAGCCCGTTCTTCGGCCTGGACCTGAGACGCGTCCCGGATGGGCAAGGCAGAGTAGCGATGGCGCACAACTATTCGGTCGCCTACGGGCGGAACGGCAAGGTGGTGGTGCTTGGTCCAAAGCGCGATCTGACGTCCTACCGGATGGAGCCAGGTCCTCACCCGCTCGTGCCGGACGCAGCGGTCGATGCCGACCTCAGCCGCCATGCCATCTCCGCCACCCAGACCGCGCACCGCATGTTCTATGGTCACCAGTACCACGGAGCGTGGCAGTGACCCTGGCTGACATTCAACTGCCGGCTCGTCCCCTGGCAGAACAGTGGCTGGGGCAGGTACTGCCGGCGCTGGCACTGGCGATGGCCCTGCTGCTGAGTCAGACCGGGCTGGACATGTCGGTACAACGCTGGTTCTGGCTTGGTCCGGCGTCCGGCTGGATGATCGACGCGACCTCAGCCATTCCGCGCGCCCTGTTCTACAGCGGCCCAAAAATCCTGCTTGCTGTCGCAGGTACTGCAGCCCTTGTCGTTGCGGTGGCTGGCTTCTGGATGCCGGGTCTGCGCCGGCTGCAGCGCGAACTCGCCCTTGTCTGCCTCGCCCTGGCCTTGGTCCCGACGGTGGCCAGCAAGCTGAAGGCGGTCACCGACGTCTACTGCCCCAGCCAGACCGACGCCTTTGGCGGGCGCTATGTTCATGTGCCACCGTTTCATGTGCATCCGGAAGCGGAGCGCCAGCCGGGTCGTTGCTTTCCGGCCGGGCATGCCTCGGGTGGCTTTGCTCTGCTGGCCCTCGCATTCGTCAGTCGCCGCATCTGGTATAGACTTGCCGGCGTAGCCGCCGGCTTGGGCACGGGCGGAGCGATGGGTGCCTACCAGATGGCGAAGGGCGCCCACTTCTTGAGCCATACGCTCACGACCGCCGCCCTGGCATGGCTTTTGGTGTCGCTGCTGGCAGTCTGGATGCGCCTGCCCCGCCGGACCATGGAAGAGCCCGCATGCCGCTGACGGCATCAGGCACCATCAAGGGTGTCCGCCGCATCCTGATCATCCATAACCCGACGGCTGGCCGACGGCGGAGGGAGCGTGTGCAGGCGCTTGTCCAGCTGCTCCGGCAGGCTGGCATGGAGGTTGCCACCGCCGAGACAGAAGCCGCCGGCGATGCGCAGCGGTTTGCGGCCAGCGCTTCTGGGACCGGGGCACCGCCGGACGTGATCGTGGCTGCCGGTGGCGATGGCACCGTGAACGAGATCGCCAACGGCCTGCTTGGCAGCACCATCCCCCTGGCCATCATGCCGCTGGGCACCGTCAACGTGCTGTTCCGGGAACTTGGCCTGGACCATTCGGTCGAGCGGGTCGCGCAGGCGATCGTGGCAGGCCGGACGGCGCTGGTCTGGCCGGGCATGGCCAATGGCCGCGCCCTTTTGCTGATGACGGGTGTCGGGTTGGATGCAGCGATTGTTGCGGCCGTGTCGCCTTCCCTCAAGCGCCGCTTTGGAAAGCTTGCCTATATATGGGCAGCGGCCAAGCTGTGGTGGCGCTGGCAGCCGGGGCACCGCGTCCTTCGCACGAACGGCGCCGAGCATCATGCCGCATTCTTCATTGCTGCCCGCTGCCGCCTCTATGGGGGCTCCTATGTCAGCGCCGCGACGGCCCGGCTGGATGAGCCACACCTCCATCTCGTGCTGTTCGAGCGAGACGGCCGGCTGGCCGCCCTCGGCTACGCTCTGGCCCTGCTGATCGGCCAACTGCACAGGTGGCCCGGCGTTCGTATATGCGGACGGCGCGTACGGAGGTGATGGAGGCGCACCCCCTCCAACTGGACGGCGACGCGCTGGCACCCTCTCCACTGCAGTTGACGATCGCGGAGCACCCGCTGCGACTCGTTTGCGGCGGCTGCTAGGCCCGTCCATGCCATTTTTGGCTAGCTGCGTGGTGTAATTCCAGCTGATCCCGATGGCCAGCACTGCCCAGGCGAGATAGTGCTTGGCGCTCCCTTCGGGGGGCGAAGAACGGCAACGAGGCGTCGATGCCCTGGCAAGAATGGCTGGTGTGGGCCGTTTCAATCATTCCCATCCTCCTTACTCTCTTGCCGCTATGGCGCACGCCGAAGTGGTGGGTGCGGATCTGGGACTATCCCCGCCTGCAGATCTCGTTCGTGCTGGCCGGCGTGGCGCTGATCGAACTGCTGTCGCTGGAGGTCGCGACAGACAGTGTCGTGTTGTTGATCGTTACGCTCGGCTGCCTCGCCTGGCAGGTCTCACGGATCTGGCGCTACACGCTGATCTCGCCGAAGCAGGTTCTTCAGGCCGAACAGGCCGATCTCCCGAACTCCATCTGCGTGCTGATCGCCAACGTGCTGCAGAGCAATCGGAAGTACGAGGGCCTGCTGGCCCAGATCGAGGCGAAGGATCCCGACATCGTCCTGACCGTGGAAACGGACAGGTGGTGGATGGAGCGTCTCTTGCCGTTGAAGGAGCGCTACCCGTTCACGGTGCTGCATCCACTCGACAACACCTACGGCATGCTGCTATTCTCGAGGCTTGAGCTATCCGCCATCAAGCTGCAGGACCGGGTGACACCGGAGATTCCCTCGATCTTCGCGCGGGTGAGGATGCGCTCCGGCAAGACCATCGACCTGTTCTGCGTCCATCCTGAGCCGCCCCAGATCGACAACGACGTCGAGGAGCGGGACGCGGAACTGCTGTTGGTGGCCAAGGAGGTCGCACGCAGCAAGAGACCAGCCATCGTGTGCGGCGACCTGAACGACGTGGCTTGGTCGCACACGACCAAGCTATTTCAGCGGATCAGCGGCCTTCTCGACCCGCGGGTGGGCCGCGGGATCTATCCGACCTTCCATGCCGGCCACTGGTTCGCACGCTGGCCGCTCGACCATGTCTTCCATCATCCGAGCTTCCGGCTTCGGAACCTCCAGGTGCTGGACAATTTCGGCTCCGATCATTTCCCGGTGTTGGTCAGCCTGCACCAGGACCCGACGGCGGTATGGGAACAGGAGGCACCCCTGCCCGAGCCCGAGGATCGGGTAGAGGCCGAGCAGAAGATCATCGAGGGGCGCGCTGCCGCTGCGGAGGCCGAGATACCCGCCCACTCCCGTGGCGAAACAGGTGCCTGAGCGCCCGTCGCCGGATCAGCCGGGCTTGTAGATCCGGCCGAACATGCCTCGTCGCCGAAATGCTCCGGCTGGACTTCTGTCCAGCCGCCGAACACCGCCAGGAGTGCCGACGCCTCACGACGGCTCATCCTCACTCCACTCTCCATCGATCGGGTTTGTCGTTTCTGCGCCAGCATCAGCACGTGCAGCGGCGACCAGCAGCGCCTTCATTCAAGCTGCAAAAATGACTTGGCTCGTCAGGAACACTGGATTCATGAGCTGACATCGCCAACATGTATTCCCGTCTCAATCGACCGATAAAATAGCATTGGTGTGCTGGTGCGAATCCTGGCATCGGTCATCATGGTCGGACCGAGAGAACTGCAGGCGCCGACATCCTGGCCTGCGATGGATTCAGCGTGCTTACGAACAAGGGCAAATATGGCCTGAAGGCCATGGTCCATCTGGCGACCGTGCCGGAAGGACGTTCGGTGCAGGCGGCGGAAATCGCTGAGGCCAACGGCATTCCCAAGGCATTCCTGGACACCATCCTGCTTGAGTTGCGCAAAGCCGGGTTCGTTCGCAGCAAGAAGGGTCCGGGCGGAGGCTTCACCCTCGCGCGCCCTCCCTCGGAGATCCGGATGGGGTACGTGGTACGCACCCTGGACGGACCTATCGCCCCCTTGCCCTGCGCACGCCGCAAGACTGCCCAGCCATGCGACGACTGCCAGAACGCCGACCACTGCTCCGTTCGGATCCTGATGCAGGATGTACGTGACGCCATGGCCGACGTGCTCGACCGCACCACGCTCGAGCAGATGCGCGACCGGGCAGCCTCGGGCATCGATGTGGGGGACTACGTCATCTGACCGGATGAGAGCGGCCGCTCTCCGTAGGGTGAACCTTCAATATGACTGGAACCAGGCCTAGCGATGATCGCCTCGCCCAGGAGGTGGTCGTCGCAAGTTAGCGTCCGTTAGCTCCTGACGCTTTTGCCACTATCTGCATCCTGGGCTGCGGATGGGGTGACTGATGGCGTGCGCGCTGAATGATCCGCAGTGGGCGGTGCTGGCGCCGCTGACCGAGACCTGCCGCCCGCACCACAAGACCCAGCACCACGACCTGCGTCGGACCGTCCTGGCGATCATCTGGCGCTGCCAGAACGGTGCCAAGTGGCGCAGCCTGCCGGCGGAGTTCGGCCCCCGTTCAGGTCTGCTGACCTGAACACCCATGGTGATGGATGATCCGTCTGCTGACGGATCATGGTGGATGGCGGCGCAGACCTTCATCCGCCCTCGGCAGCCTGCCGGCCATGGCGCAGGAAACGAGGCGTGCAGCTTGGCATGGCCTTCCTGGACGACAGCAACATCCAAGCTCGCTGACAAGTGGCCGGCGCTGCTCAGAAAGCAGCGGCGGAGCCCGACGTCCTGCGGGTGAGGCGCTTGGTCGATCTCGTGGTGGCCCTGTCGGCTTTGCCGACATCCCGGCGGGGGATCGGGCTTCAGCCCGATGGCACCAAGGCCTGCGTGATCGCTGGCGCCTCCGGCCGTGCCGTCGCCTTCAGCCTGGCGCCAGGACAAGCCCACGAACTGCCCCAAGCCAGAGGTCTGCTCGCCCGTCTGCCGGGTATACCACGCTGGGTTGTCGCTGATTGTGGCTATACCAGCCATGCCTTTCGGGAGCACATCTGGAACCTGGGCAGCCGGCCGGTGATCCCGCCGCAACGGCACGAGGCGCCGGTCGCCCCGCCTGGATCCATTACAACCGCCATTGCGTGCAGCGCCGCTGGGCCAGGCTCAAGGCGTGGCGCACCGTCGCCACCCGCTACGAGAAGATAGCCAACTCCTTCATGGGCATCCCTCCCGTGCCTTGCAGCCGCCCTCGACTGGCTCAGGAACTGACGGAGCCTAGACGATGGCCGTCTGGGCCGCAGGCCTTGCCGGGCGCAGCGTCGCAACGAAGGCAGCACCACCCAGGGACGAATCTTCCACGTGCATGCTGCCGCCGAACGCCTCGATGATCTGACGGCTGATCGACAGCCCGAGCCCGGTGCCCTCCGGCTTATCGGTCATGCCGTCGCTCAGCTGGACGAATTTGCCGAAGATAGCTTCCCGCTCTTCCAGCGGCACGCCCGGTCCGTCATCCTCGACCCGCAGCCGGACGCTGTCGCCATCCTGCTCCATCGACAGGTGGACGTGGCCGCTGTCGGCGTTGACGAACTTGCAGGCGTTGCTGATCAGATTCAGTATGACCTGCTGGAGGCGGTCTGGATCCGCATGGACCAGGACATCCTGGTCGCCGAGCGACATGGTCAGCTTGGCGTCACGTTCGCGTAGCAGCGGCTGCACGGCGCTCGCGGCGTCCTTCACAATCGTCGACAACGACACCGGCATGATGCGCCAGCGCATGCGCCCTGCCTCGATCTTGGACAGGTCCAGGATGTCATTGATCAGCCGTGTGAGCCGCTCGGATTCACGGGTCACGATGCCCATGAAGTTCTCCCGCTCCTCCTCGGTCAGGTCTGGATTGTCGCGCACGATCTCGGAGAAGGCGCGGATGGAGGTCAGCGGCGTGCGCAGTTCGTGGCTTACCGTCGCCATGAAGTCGTCCTTCATCTGGTCGAGCTCACGCAAGCGGTCGTTGGCGTTGCGCAGATCGGCTGTCGCGCGCTCCAGCTCGGCTGACTTGCGTTCCAGTTCGCGCGAGTAGCGGATCAGCTGGGACGTCTCGTCCAGGATCTCCATGACGCTCTGGGAGCCGATCAGCTCCCCCTTCACCATCGAACCGATCAGCGCCCTGGCCGACGCCGATCCCACCGCCCGTGCCAGCTGGCGCTCGGCCGTCTGCACAAGCCTCGCATCCGCCCGGCTATCCAGCAGCAGGCTGCCGGGGTGCAGGCGCTGCTGATCGGCTGCGAACAGCACGCTGGTCCGCTCATGGCCGATGAATCGCTGCAGCAGGCCAACCAGATCCCTGACCCTGACCTCGCCTCGCCACATCCGGGTGGCATCCGCACGTGACCATACATCGACGAACAGCTCCGCCTGCGTACGGTCGAGGCCGGTGGAGTGCGTGAGCAGCGATCCCAGGACCAGCCCCAGCACGTTGAGCAGAAGCGACCACAAGGTCGCATGGGCGACAGGATGAAGCCCGTCGACAGCGAAGAGCGCGTAGGGGCGCAACAGTTCGATGCCCCAGGGCCCGACCGCAAGGAATCCAGGGTCCAGCATTCCCGAGACGGCGAAGGTCGGCAGCAACAGGGTATAGATCCAGGTGCCGAAGCCCAGCAGCAGCCCGACCAACGCGCCGCGGCGGTTGGCGTCGCGCCAGTACATGCCCAACAGGATCGGGGGCCCGAATTGCGCCGCTGCGACCAGACTGATCATGCCGAGGTCGGCCAGGCCATGATCCTTGCCAACAAGGCGGAAGAATACGTAACCGAGCGTCGTGATCAGCACGATCGTGATCCGCCGCGTGGCCAGGACCAGCCTCGTCGGATCCTGCGGCGAACGGACGTGAAGCCGCCCCGTGCGCAACAGGATCGGTACGACCAAGTCGTTGCTCACCATGGTGGCAAGGGCCAGCGTCTCGACGACGACCATGGCCGCAGCAGCCGACAGGCCGCCCAGAAAGACGGCGATCGCCAGCCCGTGCGCACCCGCCAGCAGGGGCAGATGAAGGATTGCCAAGTCGCCGTCGGAGATGCCCTGCAGCCGGCTGGCCAGGGCCAGCGGGAGCACGAACAGGCCGGCTAGGAGGAGGTAGGCCGGGAATGCCCATGAGGCGCGGGCAAGGTGGATCGGATCCTTGTTTTCGATCACGCTGACCTGAAACTGCCGGGGCAGAAACAGGAAAGCGAGCCCGGCCGACAGCATCATCAACAGCCAGTCTGCTCCCGTAGAGCCCGTCCCGTCGAACGTCAGCAGGTCCGCGAGACCGGCATCGGTTGCCTGCCTGAACAGGCTCGAAGGGCTCTGGTAGATGCCCCAGACGACGAAACAACCGACGGCGAGAAGGATCAGCAGCTTCACCAGGCTCTCGAAGGCGATGGCCAGCATCAGGCCCTGGTGCCGCTCGGTCGCGTCGAGCTGGCGGGTGCCGAACAGGATGCTCAGGAATGCCAAGCTGATCGCGACATAGAGTGCCGTATCCTGCGCAATGCCCGAGATTCCCGCGCCTGCCTTGCTGCTCACCAGGAGGTCGAGCGACATCGCCACGGCTTTCAGCTGCGTGGCTACCGAGGGCATGAGGCCTACCAGGGCGACGATCGTAGCCAGTCCCCCCAGGCGGGAGCTCTTACCGTACCGCGCCGCCAGGAAGTCGGCGATCGACGTGATGCCGTAGGCTTTCGCGATGCGCAGCATCTTGTGCAGGACGAAGGTGCTGCAGAACATCGCTAGCGTCGGCCCGAGGAAGATCGGCAGGAACGCCACTCCAGCGACGCTCGCCTGCCCGACGGCCCCGAAATAGGTCCAGGCCGTGACGAAGACCCCAAGGCTCAGCGTATAGGTCCAACCTCCATCCAACCGCATCCGCATCGCACCGGTGCGGTCTCCCCAAGCGGCGATCCCGAACAGGAGAGCCAAGTAGAGCAGCGCCAGGAACGGCACGAGCATGATCTGAATGATCATCGATCAAAGCTGCGCCGGCCAGCCTCACCCTTTCTCTCCCCTGACTGCCGCTCCATCGCGACGGCCACGCAGGTGATCGACAGGATCCAGACCAGCATCAACCAGATCGGCAGCTTGCCCGGTGCCAGCCTGTCGACCAATTCGAACATGGGCGGGGTAAAGCACAGGAAGGCGATAATCGTCACCGCGATCACGAAGCGTCGAATCCGCTGCGTGCGCAACGCCTCGGCGAGCGGGTCCCTTGTCCGCGGCGCCTTTGCCAAGGGCTCAGGTAACTCCCAGAAGAGACTTCACGTGCTCCACCAGGATCCTGGTGGAGAACGGCTTGGTCACGTAGTCGTCGGCACCAAGCGCCAAGCCACGGGCACGCTCGGCTTCCCGGCCGCGCGCGGTCAGCATGACGATTTTCGTGGCATCCCAGCGAGGGTCCTTGCGGATCTGCTCGCATACAACGTAGCCATCCAGTTCGGGCATCATGACGTCGAGGAGCAACAGATCCGGCGGCTCGTGCTCCAGCGCCACCAGTGCCTCCCGACCGTTATGCGCCAGTTCAACCGAGAACCCGGCACGGGTCATGAGGAAGTCCAGCGATCTCAGGATATTGGGCTCATCGTCGACGATGAGGATCCGCTTGGCGCCGGTCATCGGTCGATCCGACCCAGGCGGGAGCCAGCCAGAAATCTTGCGCGTTCTTGGTTCATCAACATATCTTAGTACGGTGGACAGCCACGGCGCACCAAGACAGTTCGGTCGGTGCGCCGCCTTTCGTCATCGGACGCTCCGTGGTAGACGGCGCCCGCAATCCTCAACCCCCTTCAGTTTCGTGTTCAGCCGGAGTGATGCATGGCATCCTATCAGTATGTCTACGTGATGAAGAGCGTCTCGAAGATCTTTCCGGGCGGAAAGAAGATCCTCGAGAACGTCACGTTGGCGTTCTTGCCGGGTGCGAAGATCGGCGTTCTCGGCGTGAACGGCGCCGGCAAATCGACCCTCCTCAAGATCATGGCCGGCATCGACAACGACGTGAACGGCGAGGCTATCGTCGCCGAGGGAGCCAAGGTCGGCTATCTGGCCCAGGAGCCGCAGCTCGATGCCGACAAGGACGTCCTGCATAACGTCCTGATGGGCGTTGGCGAGACCAAGTCGCTCCTCGATCGCTTCGATGCGGTGTCCGCGCGCTTTGCGGAAGAGCTCAGCGACGACGAGATGAACGAGGTCCTGGCTGAGCAGGCGGAGATTCAGGAGAAGATCGACGCCGTCGACGGATGGAACCTGCAGCGTACTGTCGACATCGCGATGGACGCGCTGCGTTGCCCGCCGGGTGATGCGGACGTGAGCACCCTGTCCGGTGGCGAGCGGCGCCGGGTGGCGCTGTGCCGCCTCCTCCTGAGCCAGCCCGATCTTCTGCTCCTGGACGAGCCGACCAACCATCTGGACGCCGAATCAGTGGCGTGGCTGGAGCGGTTCCTGCAAGAGTACAAGGGTACCGTGGTAGCGATCACCCACGATCGCTACTTCCTGGACAACGTCGCCGGGTGGATCCTCGAACTGGACCGTGGCCGGGCGATCCCGTTCCAGGGCAACTACTCCGGCTGGCTCGAGCAGAAGCGCAAGCGCCTGGAGCAGGAAGAGCGCGAGGACGTTGCACGGCAGAAGACCCTGGCACGCGAGGCGGAATGGATCGGCCAGAGCCCCAAGGCCCGCCAAGCCAAGCAGAAGGCCCGCATCACCGCCTATGAGGAGTTGCTCCGGGAGGCCAACGAGGCCGTGCCGGGTACGGCGCAGATCATGATCCCGCCGGGACCCCGCCTGGGTGGCGTCGTGGTCGAGGCGGACGGCGTACGGAAGGGTTTTGGCGACAAGCTGCTGATCGACGGGCTGTCGTTCAAGCTGCCGCCCGGCGGGATCGTCGGCGTGATCGGGCCGAACGGTGCCGGCAAGACGACCCTGTTCCGGATGATCATGGGAACGGAGACACCGGACGAAGGCTCGATCCGTATCGGCGAGACGGTCAAGCTTGGCTATGTCGACCAGAGCCGTGATGCGCTGGATCCCAACAAGACCGTCTGGCAGGAGATCAGCGACGGGCTGGACGTCATCGAGTTCGGCAAGCGGACGATGAACAGCCGCACCTACGTGGCCGCCTTCAACTTCAAGGGTGGTGACCAGCAGAAGAAGGTCGGCCAGCTATCGGGCGGCGAGCGCAACCGGGTCCACATGGCGAAGCTGCTCAACAGCGGGTCCAACGTGTTGATGCTCGACGAGCCGACGAACGATCTCGACGTCGATACGCTACGGGCCCTGGAGGAGGCGCTTTTGGCGTTCGCCGGCTGCGCGGTCGTCATCAGCCATGATCGGTGGTTCCTCGACCGCATCTGCACGCACATCATGTCGTTCGAAGGCGACAGCCAGGTGGTCTGGTTCGAGGGCAACTACGGCGAGTACGAAGCAGACCGGAAGAGGCGGCTCGGCCACGACGCCGACCAGCCGCACCGGATTAAGTACAAGCCCCTGAAAGCGGCCTGAGGCCTGCCTCTTCAGGGATTATCCGTCCGACCATCCAGGAGTACACCTGGATCGAGGATGCGCTCCAGCATCGCTGCCACGCCCACCGGCTCGCCATCCAGCGAGCCGGTGCCGATCTGGATCCCTACAAGGATGGGACCTGCCCCGGTATCGGTGAACACGGGCGCACCGGCGACGGCGGCAGTCGCCGCGCAATCGTGCAGCAAGAGCCTTGGTTCTCCACGAATCTGGAGTAAGCGGCAGCCCTCGGCCATGGTCGCGACGAACGGGCGCTGGGGCGTAAAGGCCACCAGCGTGAAGACGCTGTCGTCGCCGAGCGAATCGCGGTCCGTGGGTGACGCCAGCGGGACTGGCTGCACACGAGCGTCACGTCGGCCGCCGGTGTTCAGTTCCAGTACGGCCCAGTTACGGGCGGGATCGTCTGCTCGACCATCGGCAGCGAAGGTCAGGCCCGGCGCCGGGACAATGGCGCGAACCGGTGCGTGACCTTTCCGGCCGTCTCGATGCGGCGACAACTCCACCATCAGTCTTGTCGGGTGATACCATCTGCCCGAAGCATCGCGCAGGCAATGCGCCGCCGTGAGCATCCGGTCGGGCGCGACCAAGGTGGCCGTGCAGAAGCCGCCTCCGCGCACGTTGACCTTCCCCACCGCGAATGTCGGCCAGCCGTCGACCGCGGTTCGCTCCTCCGCCCAGAGCGGGTCCGCGCCTCCGATCGACAAGAACAGGGCTGTGATCAGTGCCAGGCGGCAAGCGCTCAATTCATCTCCTCGTACACCATGTAGATCAGGTCCAGCGCAGGTGGCGGGACCTGCGTCTGACTGAGCTGGTCGTGGACCTGACCGCGATGATGCGTCTGGTGGTTGAACATGTGAAGCCAGCAGAGTGCGGTCGGGACCGTCCTGTCCTCAGGGCGGGTCTGCATCCGGTAGGTGGTCGTTCCCGCCAGACGGCCGGCGTCGAAACTCGATGCCAGGGCGACGATCTCCTCGTCCAGGGCGAGCCGGGCCGCGCGAAGACCGGCGAGCCCGGGAAATGGCTGATCATCCAGCTTGCCGCCGACGAAGGGACGTCCGTCGAGCCGATCGATCCACATCCGGTCAGTCACCAGCAGGTGGTTGAGCGTTCCTGAGATCGAGCGGAAGAATGCCGGACGCCGTTGCTCAAACTCACCATCCGCCAGGGCGGCACATGCGCCGTAGAGGCGCACGTTCGCCCAACGATTGTATCTGCTCATCCGCTGCACGTGCTCCAGCATCATGCTCCTGCTCCCCCATCAGCGACTTGGCGCAAGATCATGGCTAGCCGGATCGGCTTGGCCTCTCCATCGAGATTAGCTGGCAGCCTGCTGACCTAATCTCAGCCTGGCTCGCGCAGGACCAGGCTCACCAGTTGCATCAGACGCTCGATGCCGCGGGTGATCATGGCCTCGTCCGCCAAGGAGAAGGACAGGCGCATCGTGTTTTGACCCCGTCCGTCGAAGAAGAAGGCAGGGCCCGGGACATAGGCGACCTGAGCTTCATCGAGCGCACGCGGCAGCAGAAGGCGGGTGTCGACCTTGTCCGGCAGCGTTACCCAGACGAACAGTCCGCCCGCCGGCTTGGCCCAGTGGACCCCGTCCGGTGCGAACGCCTCAAGTGCACCGATCATGGCATCGCGTCGTTTACGATAGGTCGTGCGGAGGATCGGCAGTTGATCGGCGAAGGATGCGGCCGCGACATCGCACATCACGGCCTGATCCAGCGTGCCGCTATGCAGATCACCCGCCTGCTTGATCAGGACGAGTTTTTCAATAATCGCGCGTGGCCCGGCCACCCACCCCACCCGCAGGCCCGGAGCCAGCGTCTTGGAGAATGTCCCGCAATAGACGCTTCGCGCCTGCTCAATGCCGCCTGCACGCTCGATCGCCATCGCCGTCAGCGGCGCGATCGGCTCGCCTTCATAACGGAGCTGGCTGTATGCGGCATCCTCGACGACCAACGCACCAGTGGCATCCGCAAGGTCGATCAGCCGACTACGCGCCTCGGCATCGAGGGTGATTCCAGTCGGGTTGGCGAAATCCGGAACAATGTAGAGCAGCTTGGGACGTCCACCGCTGGACGCCGCGCAGTTCATCAAGTGTTCCGGAGTCTCATTGCCATGCTCGGGCTCGATCCTTTGATAAGATGGCTCGTAAGCGGAAAAAGCCTGCAGCGCCCCCAGATATGTCGGTGTCGTGGCCAGGATGGTGTCTCCTGGCGAGAGCATCAGCTTGCCGATGAAGTCGAGCGCCTGCTGGGAGCCCGACGTGACGAGGATGTTCTCCGGACCGCAGGGAACGCCCAGGCCAGCCATGTGCTCGGCGATCCAGGAACGCAGGTCTGGATGACCTTCGCTGACCGAGTACTGCAAGGCGGCAGCTGACCGCTGTGCATCGGCGAAGATAGCTGCATAGGCTCGGGCGAAGGCTTCCTTGGGAAACAATGCAGGATCGGGAATGCCGCCGGCGAACGAGACGATGCCGGGACGGCTTAGGACCTTCAGCAGTTCCCTGATCTCCGACGCTACCATGCCGCTCGCCCGGCTGGCGAACTGATCCCGCCAGTCAGGTGCGGGTGAAATGGCTGGGACGGGCAGTGCTGCAGACATGTAGCGATACAATCTGGTCGCTGGTGAGATTGATACCGTAATGAACCAATTCGGTCCAGTCGAGGTAGAAAATACGAATCAATTCTGATGCATTCTGACACCGGAAATGAGTGATATCATCGGTAAAGGCCGACCTGACGCGCGATCCTCTGGACAGGTCCGATTCGATGAGGCTGTTCTCCATGCATGCCATGTACGGGAGTTCTTCCGCTGACCCGGCTAGACAGCTTCATTCGCCGGCTCGTGGCGCAGCGTGCGGTCCTTGACGCTGCGGTCGACCTTCTAGAAGGGCGCGGCGGTTCGGTGCTGGAGATGGGGCTAGGCAACGGACGGAGCTTCGATCACCTGCGCGCAAGGCTGCCGGGACGCCGGATCGTGGTCATCGAGCGCGACCCCAAGCCCCATCCGGCCTGCATGCCGCCATGCCCCGATCTCGTTGTCGGCACCTTCGAGGAGATCCTGCCACGCGCGGCGGAGCTCCTCCCTGCCGACCTCGTGCTCGTGCATGCGGACATGGGCACTGGTGATGACCAACGCAACGCGCGGCTGGCAGATGTCGTTGCCCAGGGGCTGGAGGGCTTCCTGCCCGAGGGCTGTCTGGTCGCAAGTGATCAGGCATTGCCGCGCGAGGTGTACAAGCCATTGCCGATCCCCGACGGCATCGAGCCTGGACGTTATCATCTATATCGCGTGACAAGATCTACGGCCGCACACATCATGGTCGATGCGAGCACTTGAGCGTCGCCTGGAGTGCGGTCTAATGCTCGTGTCGGTGTGAAACGGCGGGAACATGGGTCAGCCGTCGAGCTTTTCCATACGATTCTGGGGTGTGCGCGGCACCGTCCCGGTTCCTGGACCTGCCACGCTTCGCTACGGAGGCAACACGCCGTGCGTGGAGATGCGCTGTGGCGGGCAGCAATTGATCTTCGACGCCGGGACCGGCCTTCGAGCACTAGGACGGAAGATGGTCCTGGACTGCCAGCAATGCGGTGCGCACGTCTTCCTCAGCCATACCCATGTCGATCACGTCAACGGCTTCGCCTTCTTCAAGCCTGCCTATCATGCCGGCAATCGCCTCAAGCTTTGGAACGGCCACCTGCTGCGACAGGGACGCAGGCTGCAGCAGGTAGTTGATACCATGATGCAGCGCCCGTTCTTCCCAGTCCCCTTCGACATCATGCACGCGGATATCTCCTTCGAGGACTTCGAGGCAGGTGACACGCTGCAGCCGGTTGCCGGGATCCGCATGCGCACGCACTTCCTGCCGCACCCCGGCGGCGCCACCGGCTACCGCGTCGAATTTGGGGATCGCGCCGCCTGCTATGTGACCGACATCGAACATGCGGAAGGGCGCCTCGACGAGGACGTGCTGCGCCTCATCGACGGTGCCGACCTCGTCATCTACGACGCGACGTTCACCGAAGAGGAATATGTAAACTATCGGGGCTGGGGCCACTCAACTTGGCAGGAAGGAGTGCGCCTGTGCAAGGCCGCGGGTGCGAAGCGGCTGGTGACGTTCCACCATGAACCGGACCACGACGACGAGTTCCTGGACCAGATCGCCGCCCAGTTGGACAAGACGATGCCGGGCTCGGTGGTGGCCCGCGAAGGGCTGGTCATCGAGCTGTGAGCATGACTGTCGCATCAGAGCGCCCGGGGTTCTTCATCCCCTACCGCCATGCTGCCTCTGTCCGCCCTTGTGCGTACCCGGCGCTGGAACCGATTTTCCTCGCTGCCGAGCCCGAGATGCTAAGCAGCCTCGCGAGAACCGAGCGCCATGCCGCACAGCTCCATGCCCGCAGTGGTCCGCCGCCTCGCCCCCGGTTCGATCAGGAATGGTTCCCGCGCCTGGACGCGGCCCAGGCCTATTCCCTGGTCCGCGCGCAGCACCCCGGCCGGATCGTCGAGATCGGCAGCGGGCATTCGACCCGCTTCCTTGCCCAGGCGATCGCGGATGCCGGCAGCCCGACCGAGCTGCACTGCATTGATCCCGAGCCGAGGGCTGATATCCAGGCGCTCCCGCTCTCCCACCATGCGCGCCGCCTCGAGGAACTCGATGCACAGGCCCTGGCGGCCCTGCTTGGGCCGGGCGACATCCTGTTCGTCGATTCCAGCCACCTACTGGTGCCCGGTGGCGACGTCGACCGGATCGTCAACGATCTGCTGCCCCGCCTGCCTAGCGGCGTGCTCTTGCACGTCCATGACATCTTCCTGCCTGATCCTTACCCGGATGCCTGGACCTGGCGTGGCTATGCGGAGCAGAGCCTGATCGCGGTCCTCCTGCACGCGGGCGGCTGGCGGCTTCTCTGGTCGAGCCACTGGCTGGCGACGCGTCACGCGGCCCGGATCGCGGCCGGCCCACTTAGCACCCTGCCCCTGCGCCCGGGCGTACCCGAAACCTCGCTCTGGCTGGTCCGCACGTCCTGATCCCGATCAGCAGGCCACCATGTTCGAGATCCTGTCCGCTCCCTGGCTGCACCACGCGATCCAAGCCTATGGCCTATGGGCGCTGTTCGTGGTGGTGGCCCTGGAGAGCATGGGTTTGCCGTTGCCCGGCGAGACCGCACTCATCAGCGCCGCCGTGTACGCCGGCACAACCCACGGGCTGCCCATCGCCGCAGTCATCGGGATCGCCGCCGCTGGCGCGATCGCCGGGGACAATCTCGGCTTCCTGATCGGCCGCCGGATCGGCCTGCCGATGCTGGAGCGCTACGGACGCCACGTCGGCTTCGACAAGGGCCGTCTCAAGCTCGGCCAGTATCTGTTCTTGCGCCACGGCGGCAAGATCGTGTTCCTTGGTCGCTTCGTCGCCTTCCTGCGCGCGTTTGCCGCCGTGCTCGCCGGCACCAACCGGATGCCCTGGCCGCACTTCCTGGTCGCCAACGGCCTGGGCGGCCTCTGCTGGTCCACCTTGTTTGGGGTTGGCGCCTATCTGTTTGGCCAGGAGATCCACCGGGTCGCAGGCCCGGTCGGCCTCGTCGTGCTGGCCAGTGCCCTGCTCCTCGTCGTGCTCGCCACCCACCTCCTGCGCCGGCACGAAGCGGAATGGACGGCTCGCGCGATGGCGGCTCTGCCGGATGACGCGCGATGATCCAGCAGGCGTGGCTGCGCCCGCGCAGCTCCGTGCCTTCGCCGCGGAGGCTTCCGTGGCGAGCATTTCCGGCCAGGCTCCAGACGAAGGTCCTGCCATTGACCGGAGCGCGATGATCATGAACCCGGTTGTCGCTGACCTCTGCTTGGCAGGAGCGTAGAAGCGCCCAAGAACTGAGGGCAGTTAGCCTTTGAACGAGTTATGTTGATGGGTGTCTACATTGAGTGCCGCGTGCACCTGAGGTGCTGATGAATTTCACCGGGAACGAGCTCGGCACTGCGGCGAAGGCATCAGCGCAGCGTTTGCGGCAGTCGTGGCTGCCGCCTACTGTCTGGTCCTGCCCTTCGTCCAGCAGGGCGATCTGCACGCCGCCGAGATCAGCCGGCTCGCGCCCATGTTCTTTGCCGTGACGGCAGCATCCCTGGTGGTCGATTCCCAGCGCAACATGCTGGCGGCGGTTCTCCGCCCGTTTCATGACACGAGGTTCGCGATGTGGAACGGGTTGATCGCCCTATGGCTGATCGCGCTGCCTGCAGGCTACCTGTTTGCCTTCATGCTCAACATGGGCCCAGCAGGTCTGCGGTACGGCACGCTCACTCGGGTGGTCGTCGGGCTGGCGCTGCATGCCGGGCACCATGCCCGCACACGCGAGTTTCGCTTGGCCGCCAACGCCACCATGACCGCGGTGGACGCTCGGCTGCAGGCCTAACCGCCCACCGATCGCCGGATCGTTTCCAGCTGGACGATCTGGAACAGGCGCGGCATCCACTCCTTGAAGCGGCCGGAGAAGATGGCGTGCTCGTCGGCGCCCAGTGCAGCCTGGGCCGCCGCCGCTCGGTGTGGCTCGCCAGAAAGCGTAGGGGCGTCCACACGACCAAGCCAGTGCCGTAGCAGGCCGACCGGCTGACCCTGATCGAAGTGTACCGACGGTTCCCGCCTCGCCATCGAGCCCCTCAGCAGTACAGCCACCGGTACGGGTGCCCTGGCAGCAGCGTCGCAGACCGCATCGAGCAGCGCCTGCACCTGCTCCCCCAGAGGCCCGAACGTCCTCTACCCGGAGGAAGTGGCAGTTCCGGCAAAGATCGAAGGGAGGAAGCGCCATGGGATGCCCGTTACGATGCTATCCGGAGCACCACACTGAACGAGCCGGAGCAGCATGAAACCTTCTGCACCTAGAAGATGCCACAGGTCAGACGTCTCCGATGCCCGTTCAACCTGCAGATATCCGGACTGACGATCCGAAACTGGACAGTCGTTCGGCCTCCTACCGTTCGTAGAGCGCCTGAGCTTTCACGTTTCCGTCATAGTCCGGCTGGTGCCAGCCGATCATCTTGCCCGGATTCAGGAGACCCTTCGGGTCGGTCTCCCGCTTGAAGGCCAGCTGCACAGGATCGACCCGCTTCATCCCGCCTTCCTCGAGCGTGAAGACGTGCGGGTTGAAGATGGGGCAGCCCGACCGGTTGAAGTCCTCGATGATCTCGTTCAGCCGCTGCTCGGTCGAGTAGCGCACCAGGGGCAGGCCGAAGCAGGTGGTCTGCCCGCCGAACCGGACGAACTCCAGATGCATCGGCACTTCGTCGCCGTAGCGGTCCGTCATCTGCTCGACCAGGCGCACATGATCCGGTGGTGGGAACAGCACCTGCAGGTAGGTGAGATCGCGCTCGTACTTCAGTGCATGCAGGGTCGTATGGTTCCAGGAGTATTCGAACAGCGGGACACCCCGCTCGTCCAGCACATAGGGCCGCTCGATGACGATCCTGCCGCCATGCTCGGCAACCACGTCGCGTAGGGCGTCGATGGCAAATGGCGCCACCATGAGCAGCACAACCGATTCGTCGGCCTGGACATCATGCTGGAACAGGTACCGAGCACCTATCGGTGCGGCGATGGCCGTTACCAGCTTCTTCAGGATCCCGGGCTCCGACGCCACGGCGTCCGCCAAGCGGACGGCACGCATGAAGTCGTCGGCGGCGACCACCAGTTCGAGCCAGGGAATCGCGCTGGCCAGCGGCAGGACGAGTTCGGTGATGACCGCATTGGTGCCATAGGCATGATTGACCTTCTGGATCTCGTCGCCGCGCAAGGTGAGGATACGCGGCTCCTCTTCCATGGTGACGATGCGGCAGGAAAGGATGTTACCACGGTCACGCAGCAGGCCGTGAGTGATCGAGCCGATTCCGGAGCTGCCGCCGGCTATATAGCCGCCGATCGTCGCCGACTTGTGCGTGCTCGGGTGGAAGCGCAGTTCTTGGCCCGTCGCATGAGCGGCAAGGTCGATGTCCATCATGCGCGCGCCTGCCTGGACGGACACGGTGCCGCTCTCGATCGCAAGGACGCGGTTCAGCTTCGACAGGTCGAGAACGATCCCGCCATGCAGCGGCATCGCCTGCCCATAGTTGCCGGTCCCGGCACCTCGTACGGTCACCGGGACGTCGTGCCGATAGGCTTGGCGAAGAACCCGAACGACCTCGGCCTCGTCGCGCGGGCTCACCACCGCGTCCGCTTGGCAATGATCGAGCTGTCGCTTGAGGACCGGCGAGTACCAGTAGAAGTCCCGCGAGCGCCGCCGCACCTTCTGCGGCTGCGTCTCGACGTCGAGCCCGGCGATCGCGTCCAGGAGGCGGTTGATAGCAGTCACACGGGCACTCCGACGATCGGATCGAGCAGTTCGTAAAGCGGAGGCTGGGCTTCGATGAACTGCCCTTGACGCACCACCTGCCGCCGGACCTGGGGCCGGCTCAGGACTTCGCTGAAGCTGCGCCCTTCCAGGATGATGAAGTCGGCTGGACCACCCGTCACGATCTGGCTGGTCGTGCCCATCAGTCGCGCCGGCGTCGTGGTGACCGTATCGAGCCAGCCGTCGAACGGATGATCCAGCTGCGCGATGCGGACAGCTTCCCGGAACACTTCCACGGGGTCGAGGTCGCCGTAGGCATAGAACGGGTCCCGGGTGTTGTCCGAGCCGAACGCCACCGGGATGCCGCGAGCACGGGCTTCGTGCACCAGCGTGACCCCGCGCAGGCGAGGCGTGCGGCCGGGCGTCCTGTCCTGGAGGTACATGTTGCACATCGGAAGCGAGACGATGGCCAAGCCGGCATCGGCCACCTTGTCGAGCGTGCGCAGCGCTGTGGCCTCGTCCTGCACCGCGAGGGAGCAGCAATGGCCACAGACGACCGGGCGGTCGAAGCCGGTCGAGCGAACGGCGTCCGCGATCAGGTCGAGTACTCGTGCGGACGGGTCCATGCTTTCATCGACGTGCAGGTCGACATCCAGCCCATGCCGCCCCGCCAGATCGAACAGACAGGCGAGTTGTCGCTCAACATCCGGTGTCATCAAGGGAAAGCCGCCCAGGAGCCCGCCATGCTCCGCGACGAGCCGGACCAGATCCATGCCGGCAGTCCCGTCATAAAGCTCGGTCGGCACCAGACAGACCGCCTGCAGGTCAATGCGGCCCGCCCACTCTTCCGCGACCCTGGTGAAGGCCGGCCAGGTGCTGCGGGGAAGATCGCCCAGCGAATCCAGGTGGGTCCGGATGGCCCGTGTCCCATGGGCATAGGCGCATTGCAGGGAGAACGTCATCCGTGCCGTGACATCGGCGGCGGTCCACCGCTCGTGATCGGCATGGACGGCCTCCAGTGCACCCGGGAAACTGCCATCCGGGTTCGGGCGGCGCGGCGTGATGTGGCCCTTGTCGAGATGGGTATGGAGGTCGATGGGACAGGGCCAGACCATCCGCCCCGCCAGGTCGCGGCCAGATCCATCGGGCGAATGAGGCCCGAGCGAGGCGATCCTGCCTCCTTCCACCAGCAGATCATAGCGGCCGGAGCGGCCGGGCAATGTGAGGTTGACGAGCTTCATCGTTCGCGAGCCAGTGCGCTGTCATGCCAGCGGTGGAGAAGGAGCCAGGAAACGAACGACGTCAGGCCAAAGATCGCGACGCCCGTGAAGGCCAGGAGCAGCAGGCAGGCGAACATGCCAGGGATGTTCATCCGATAGCTGTTCTCCAGGACACGGTAGGCTAGTCCAGTCCCGGTCCCGGCAGTGCCGGCGACGTACTCCGCCACGACTGCCGCGATCAGCGACAGGCCGCCCGACACCTTCAGGCCAGCCAGGAAGTAGGGCAGCGCGGATGGCAGGCGGAGCTGCGTCAGGGTCTGCCAGCGCGAGGCGCCATAGAGCTGGAACAGATCCACCAGGTTGTGATCGGCGGAATGAAGGCCGATCGTGGTATTGGACAGGATCGGGAAGAACGCGACGATCCAGGCGCACAGCAGGAGTGCCGCGTAGGTGCTGGGAACGTAGATGATGATCAAGGGCGCGATCGCCACAACGGGCGTCACCTGCAGCACCACTGCGTAGGGAAGAAAGGCACGCTCGATCCAGGGACTCTGCGCGAACAGGATCGCGAGCGCCCCGCCGCCCAGCACTGAGAACAGCAGCGCCAGCCCCGTGATCTGGATGGTGACCAGCCAGGAGGGGACCAGGGACGGGAAGTCCGTCCACAGGGAGTCGAACACCCGGGACGGCGACGGCATGAGGTAATGCGGGATCTCATAAATCCGCACCGCAGCCTCGCACGAGCCGAGCAGGACGGCAGCCACTGCGAGTGGCAGGATGATCTTCAGCAGGCGGCCACTGCCAGGGTCCTCCGGCGCATCGTCGACGTCCGCACGCATCACTGCTCCATCGCGCGGCGAAGGGCGGCGGACACCGCGCGACAATGGCGGTTGTAGCTCTCCGACATCCGGAATGCCTCATCGCGTGGAAAAGGTGCATCGACCGGAAGGTCGGCGACGATGCGGCCGGGCCTTGCCGCCATCACCAGGATCCGCGAACTGAGGAAGACCGATTCGTAGACGCTGTGCGTCACGAACACGGTGGTGAAACGCCGCTCCGTCCAAAGATGCAGCAGATCGCCGTTGAGGCGGCTCCGGGTGATCTCGTCCAGGGCCGCGAAGGGCTCGTCCATCAGCAGGATGCGCGGTTGGGTCACCAGGGCGCGCGCGATGCTGACGCGCATCTTCATGCCGCCAGAGAGCTCGCGCGGATAGCTCGCCGCGAAGCCCTCCAGCCCCACCATCTCCAGCGCTTCTTCGACCCTTGGCATGGAAGCCCGGTAGCGCAGGCCTTGCAGCTTCAAGGGTAGATGGACGTTCCGGGCCACCGAAGCCCAAGGCATGAGCGTCGGCTCCTGGAACACGAAGCCGATGTCATGTCGGTCAGGTGGTTCGGACCAAGCGATTCGCCCCGACGATGGCCTGCCGAGGCCGGCGAGCAGCCGAAGGGCCGTACTCTTCCCGCAGCCGGACGGCCCGAGGAGAGATACGAACTCGCCGGCACCGATGCCGACGTCCAGGCCCACCAGTGCTTTGGTTCCGTTCCTGAAGGTCTTGCCGACCCCCTCGAACCGCACCAGCGGTGACGACACCTGGCTTGGCCGCTCCAGGAGATCGGACGCCACCGTCACTTCGACTTGATCTCCATGCCGTACTTCTTGTTCACGAAAGCCAGCGTGTACGACTTTGCAAGGTCGAGGTCGGCGGGGAACAAGCCGGCCTGCACGGTCAGGCCGAAGAACGACTTGATGCGCTCGTCGGTCATGGCGCCAATGCCGAGTTCAAGCGAGTCGCCGGAATCGACGATTCCGTACTCCAGCATCTTGGCCCGAGAGAACGCGATCTGCTCGTCCGTCATGTCGGGGTTATCGCGCTTGATGAGTTCATTCGCCGGCGACGGATCGCCATACATGTAGGAGTACCAGCCACGGAGGCTTGCATCGACAAAGCGCTGCACCAGCTCGGGATTCTCGTTCACGAGCTTCCAGGAGGTCTGGATGGTCGTCGAATAGGTCCCGTAGCCGGCATCGGCCAGCAGGTGGACGACTGGCTTGAAGCCACCCTCCTTTTCGACGGCAAAGGGCTCCGAGGTCAGGTAGCCCTGCTGCACGGCACTCTTGTCGGCAAGGAACGGAGCCAGGCTGTAGGTATAGGGACGGATCTGGTCGTCCGTGTAGCCGAACTTCACCTTGAGGAACTGCCAGTAGGTCGTGCGGGCATCCGCCGAAATCATCACCGGCTTGCCTTTGATCGCTTCCAGGCTGTCGTTCCCGGCTCCGGGGTGGGCGATCAGGACCTGGGGATCCTTTTGGAAGATCGCCGCGACCGTCACCATCGGGACGTCGTTCTGGACGAAGTTGAACGCCTCGAACATCGAGCCGCCCATGTTGAAGTCGATCTTGCCGGCTGCCAGGAGCTGGGCGTGGTTGACCTGCGGACCGCCCGGCCGGATCGTCACCTTGAGTCCGGCTTGCTCGTAGAGGCCGGTAGCGACCGCCTGGTAGTAGCCGCCATGTTCGGCCTGGGCCTTCCAGTTGGTGCCGAACGTGACCTCGTCCTGGGCGAGTGCGGGCAAGGCTGCCAGGAGCCCGTAACCCAGGACCAGACCAGCTACCGACCGCCGAGCAATCATGTCGATCTTCCCCTGAACATCGTCGCCACGGTAATTGCCGAGCGTGTAGCAAGCGGAATGCCGTTCGATGGCCAAGGTGCTGTAGATCAGGCTCACGGGCAAGCCCGCTCATGTTCGAGGCAGCGACTGTATATTAAGTGTGCTCAGCGCAGCGATTTCAGGCGGTTGAGCCGCTGCTCGACCCGGGCCAGGAAGGCGGCACGGGTGGCCGGGGTGGACTGGTCCATCAGGTAGTGACCCTCCCAGAACGTCTCCCTGCGGGGAGCGCACAAGGGTCCGATACCGCGGAGCACGGTGCGGCGACCAGGATCTCCTACCCACTTGGTCCACAACCACGGCGCGCCATAGGTGGAGATCCCGCCCAGGAGCCGGATGCGTGTCATGCCCGGCCGGATCGGCCCACGGGAGCCAGGCTCCGGGATGATGAAGCTCCGGTGCGGAAGCCAGACGCGATCGAGCCAGCCCTTGAGCATGGCGGGCAACCCGTACCACCAGGTGGGATAGACGAAGACGAGGCCGTCGGCGTTCATCAGGCGCTCGAGAAGATCTTCGACACCTAGCTCGTTATCCCCCTTGTCGTGATAGCGCCGTCGCTCGTGGTGCTCCATGACCGGCTGGAAGCCCTCGGCATACAAGTCCAGCGCATCGATCTGGGCACCTCGTGCCGCCAGTACCCGGCAGGTGACGCGGAAGAGCGCCGTGTTGAAGCTTCCCGGATCGGGATGAGCATGCACCACGAGAATGCGCACCGGACTGCCTGCCTCCTCTGACCGCTTCGCCAATCGGCTCAGCCGAGCCGTCATCGACAATAAACGCCACCTACCCAGTCAGCGCTCGAAGTGCCGCTCGACCTGCCGGATGAAACGTTCGCGTTGGTCCTGGTCGATCGTATTCATCCGGTAGACCGGCAGGTAGCGCACCCGCGCTCCCCGTCCCGCATACCAGGCCAGATAACGCGTGATCAGCTTGCGCGGCGGGTCGCCCATCCAGAACGCCTTCAGGCGATCCTGGCCATAGCTGGCGATGCCCGTCACCCGGTTCAGCCGGTTGAATTTGCTGGTGACGTCGGCCGGCTTGGAAAGATCGAACGCGACGCCAGGCAAAAAGATGCGGTCGAAAAACCCCTTGAGGAGGGCAGGCGGACCGAAGCACCAGACGGGAAACTGGCAGACCAGCCATTCGGCGAGGTTGATGCGTTCGATCCAGCCCTCGAGACCCTGCTGGTTCCGGGACAGATCATGATAGCGACGCCGCTCCTCGGCACGCATCACCGGATCGAAGCCCTCGGCCACCAGATCGCACATGTCCACGACATGACCTGCCCGCTCGGCCGCCGCGACCGCCCGCGCCCGGATGGAGCCATGGAAGCTCTCCGGGCAGGGATGGGCATACAGCCAGAAGATCCTCATGAAGCGGCGATGGCCTCGATCTCGATCAGCGCATCGGGATGCGCCAACGCATTGATGAACAGGAGGGTGGAGGCAGGCGCGGGCGCTTCCACCCAATGGTCCCGCACGCCCATGTAGGCGACGCGATGAGCGGGGTCCAAGAGATAGGTGGTCAGGCGGACGATATTCGATCGGCGCATGCCCGCTTCGGCGAGCAGCAGATCGATATTGCCGAAGATGAGTTCGGTCTGCGCCAGGACGCCGACAGGAACCGTTCCATCCGGCGACACCGCGAGCTGCCCGGACAGGAACAGGAGGCGTTCGGCACCGGTCACGACGATGCCGTGGTGATAGCGGCCATAGGGTGGAAACACGCCGCCCTCACCCTTGATCGGCTTGCGCATGCCCCGGCTCTCCCGCGATGCTCCTTATCCGTGCCGGAACGCTAGCGGGAGAGACAGGCGGTGGCGAGACGTTGGGAGGAACTCCGCAGCCCCGAGTTCCGCACACTCGATCCTGCCTCGACCGTAGCGGTCATGCCGCTGGGCGCCATCGAGCAGCATGGGCCGCACTTGCCGGTGATGGTGGATGCCCGACTCGTCGACGAGATCACGGACCGAGCACTGGCGCGACTGGCCGACAACCTGCCTGTCCTGCGCCTCCCGACGATCCCCATCGGCAAGTCGAGCGAGCATGTCTGGTTTCCTGGCACCCTCACCTTCTCGGGCGAAACCGTGCTGCGCATGTGGCGTGAGGTGGGCGAGAGCGTGGCACGCGCCGGCGTCCGCAAGCTCGTGATGGTCAACGGGCACGGAGGGCAGATCCAGCCCATGCAGATGGTGGCGCGCGACCTGCGCGTCGGCGCCGGCATGTTCGCGGTCGCCTGCAACTGGTGGCAGTTCGGCTACCCGGCCGGCCTGTTCTCCACCGAGGAACGCCAGTTCGGCATCCATGCCGGCGCCATCGAGACCTCCATGATGCAGGCGATCGAGCCAAGCCTCGTGCGCATGGAGCTGGCGGACGACTTCGTTCCAGTGATGCGCAGCCAGATGGCGCAGCGGTTTCCAGCCCTGGCAGCGGCTGGCGCTGCGGGATTCGGCTGGATGGCGCAGGATCTCCATCACTCGGGCGCGGCCGGCGACGCCACGACCGCTTCGGCAAAAGCGGGCAGCGCGGTCCTCGACCATGCGGCCACGGGCCTTGCGGCGCTGATCCGGGAGGTCGTGAGCTATCCGCTCGAGAACCTCAGGACCTCAACCGCCTGGTGAGCCGGCAGCTGAATTGCGAATTGATCGACGAAACATCATTTTCTACTATTGCGTGGGTTCGGCAATGGCGATATATCTGTGTGCGTCGCAGGGTTTCGACCCAGTGATATCCGACTTGAGGCGTTTCCTCCCACTCTTGGGGCCGTGCGTAAGCACGGCCCCTCTTCTTTTTTCATCGCTCTCCCTTCCGGTACGGGACCATCAGCGCCTGGGGCACGCTGGCACGTCTCGACACGAGAACTAACGCAGCGATAGAGAGAAGATAGGGCATCATGAGGAACAGTTGGTACGGGATTTCTGGTACCAGCGGTTGAAGACGCAGCTGGAACGCGTCGAACATGCCGTAGAGGATGGCGCCGAGCAGGGCCTTGCCCGGCTGCCAGGAGGCGAACACCACGAGCGCGATGCAGATCCAACCGCGCCCCTGGATCATGGTGAAGTAGAAGCTGTCGAACGCGGCCGTGGTCAAGAACGCGCCGCCGACCGCCATGAGCGCACTGCCGGCCATCAGCGCACCTGTCCTGAGGCCGAACACGCTGACACCTTGCGCCTCGCAGGCCTGCGGACTTTCGCCGGCCATTCGCAACGCCAGGCCGAGCGGCGTGCGCCAAAGGCCCCACGCAACGCCTGCAACCAGAACAAGAGCCAGCCAGGTGGGCGCCGTATGGCGGAAAAGGGCCTCGCCGATCCAGGACAGGTCGCTCAGCACTGGAAAGTGCACTGGCGCAAACGGCGTGATCTTCGGCGGCGAGCCGGAAGAAGGCACGCTCAGCCGGTAGATGTACCATGACAGGCTCGACGCGAAGAGCGTGATGCCCAGGCCAGCGACATGCTGGGAGAGACCGAGTTGTACCGTCAGTCCGGCATGCAGCAGGCCCACCAGTGCACCGACACAGGCGGCCGCCAACAGGCCCATCCATAGAGGTGCGCCCAGATAGACCGCGAGCCATCCCGTCATGGCACCAGCGGTCATGATGCCTTCGATGCCCAGGTTGAGCACACCCGAGCGCTCTCCCAGAAGGGCGCCGAGGGTCCCAAAGATCAACGGCGTCGCAATCCGCAATGCTGCAGCCCAGAACGAGGCGGCCAGCACGATGTCCAGAAATTCGGTCAACGGCGCACCCGATACTCGGCGAGGAACAGGGCCACCAGCATCGACAGGAGCGACGTCGCGACGATCACGTCGGCGATGAACGACGGGACGCCGTGCGCCCGCGCCATGGCGTCGGCCCCGACGAACATGGCGGCGACGAAGACCGCCGCGGGCACAATGCCCAAGGGGTTCAGGCTGGCCAGCATCGCGACGATCACGCCAGCAGCGCCATAGCCCGGCGACAGGTCCGTGGTGACATAGCCCTTCAGCCCCATCACCTCGACGGCACCCCCCAGCCCTGCCAGCATGCCGCTGCCCAGGGCGGCCATGATCAGCACCCGCTCCACCTTGATCCCGGCATGGCGAGCCGCTGGCGCGCTCAGTCCAACCGCGATGGTGGACAGGCCGAACACGCTGCGAGCATGCAGGAACGCCACCGCAGCGGCAGCCAGCAACGCCAGCACGAAGCCCCAGTGCAGCCGGCTGCGTTCCACCAGATGCGGCAGGACGGCTGTATCGATGATCGGCTCGGACTGCGGCCATCCGAACGAGAGCGGGTCTCGCATCGGCCCTTCCACAAGCAGCGAGACCAGCAGGATGGCCACGAAGTTCAGCAGAAGGGTCGTCACGACCTCGTCGACGCCGAACTGCACCTTCAGGATGGCTGGTCCTGCGATGAAGCAGGCTCCGGCCAATGCCCCGCAGACCAGGAGGAGGGGGATCTCCATCATGGGGGAGAGGCCGAAATTGATCGAGCCAAGCGCTGCCACGGCGATGGCACCCATGTAGAACTGCCCCTCTGCCCCGATGTTCCAGAACCGGGCGCGGAAAGCGACAGCCGCAGCAAGGCCGGTGAAGATCAGAGGCGTGGCGCGGGTCAGGGTCTCGGTGATGCCGAGCCTGCCGCCGAACGATTCGTTCAGGAGCGTTCCATAGGCCGCCAACACCGAGGCGCCTGCCAGTGCGATGAGAATACTGCAGAGGCTGAGTGCTGCAAGAATCGCTGCCACCGGGGCGGCCACGAGCGCGAGTGCAGGCACCCGCTCACGCCGTTCCAGCCTCATGGCGCTCCTCCCCTGCCATCATCAGGCCCAGTCCCGCCTCGCTCGTCTGCTCGATGGGCAGTGGCGCCGACAAGCGGCCACGAAAGATGACCTGCACCCGGTCAGCGATTCGGAAGACCTCGTCGAGATCCTCGGAGATCAGCAGGATCCCGGCGTCATCCGAACGTGCTTCCAGCAGCCGACGATGGATCTCCGCCACGGCTCCTTCGTCGAGCCCGCGGGTG
This sequence comes from Geminicoccus sp., assembly GCF_036263595.1. Taxonomy (NCBI): domain Bacteria; kingdom Pseudomonadati; phylum Pseudomonadota; class Alphaproteobacteria; order Geminicoccales; family Geminicoccaceae; genus Geminicoccus; species Geminicoccus sp. Next base: position 37,690 of record NZ_DATAGQ010000132.1, read on the forward strand.
GGCTGGCTGGCCACGATGATGCGCGGCTTCTCGATCAGGTTTCGACCGAGGATGAGCTTCTGCATGTTCCCACCGGACAGGAGCCTCGTTCGTGTAGTGGGCTTGGCACCCCGAATGTCGAATGCCTCGATCAACGTCGCTGCATGGGCGCGCGCCGCCCGTGGGCGCAACAGCCCGAAGGCGGAAAACCGGCGATCCCTGATCCGCTCCAGGATGGCATTCTCATAAAGCTGCAGGTCGCTGACCACGCCCTCCTTGTGCCGGTCTTCCGGGATGTGGGCGAGGCCCATCTGTTGCAGACCGGACGGATCGACCCGCCGCAGGTGATGGCCGTCGATCTCGATGCTGCCGGCCGTCGGCAGGGAGAGGCCGGCCAGGAGGCGCGACAGGGCTGCTTGGCCGTTGCCGGCGACACCGACGATCGCCAGCACCTCACGCTCGCGCAAATCGAGGTCGACCGCGGCGAGGCCGCCTTGGCCTGTGCTTCCGGCCGATACTCCCTGCAGGCGCAGGAGCGTCCGACCGGGCGGCAGTGGCGTGCGGGACGGATGGAGCACCCTGCGGCCGACCATCAGCTCTGCCAACTCGGCACGCGACGCACCTTGCGTTGGGCGCTCAGCCACCAGCCGACCCTGCCGGAGCACGGCCACGCGATCTGCGTGGGTGATGACCTCGTGCAGCTTGTGGCTGATGAAGACGATGCTGAGCCCTTCCTGCGTCATGCTCCTCAGCGTGCTGAACAGCCGCTCCGATTCCTGCGGCGTGAGCACCGCCGTCGGCTCGTCAAGGATCAGAATCCTGGCCTCGCGGAAAAGCGACTTCAGGATCTCGACCCGCTGCTGCTCGCCCACGGAGAGGTCGGCCACGCGGGCATCGAGATCGACCTGGAGCCCGAAGCGCCGGGCGAGATCGTGCAGGCGCGCGCGCGCCCGGCTGCGCCGCGAGCGGAGCGCGAACAGGGGCTCGGTGCCGATGGTGATGTTGTCGAGTACCGAGAGATTGCCGGCCAGGGTAAAGTGCTGGTGCACCATCCCTATCCCCGCCGCGATCGCCGCCGCCGGGTCACCTTTGGGCAGTTCACGGCCGAACACCCTCACGCTGCCGGCATCGGCGACGTAGTGGCCGAACAGGATGTTCATCAGCGTGGTCTTGCCGGCACCGTTCTCGCCTAGCAGCGCCAGCACCTCCCCTCGGCCGAGCGACAAGTTGATCCGGTCGTTGGCGAGGAGCTGGCCGAACTGCTTGGTGATGCCGGCCAGCTCGAGGGCTGGCGTCACGCCGGCTGGGAATCGTCGATCACGACCTCGAAGGCGCCGGACTTGATCGCGGTACGCTTGGCCTCCATGGGCGCCACCGCTTCTGCAGGCACGAGGTTTGGATCGAACGAGATATCGTTGCCCCCGAACCTCATGAAGCTGAACTGGCTGTAGTCCTTGCCCGTAGGCGTGCCTGCCTGCACGTCTGCAACGGCGGCAGCCAGGATCGGGTCGAAGTTCCAAAGGGCGTTAGCGAACACTGTGCCGGGATAACGCGGTGAATAGTCGAGCAGCGATCCGATCGAAAGGATGCCTCGGTCCTTTGCGGCGTCCGCCGTGCCGATCCGCTCGCCGAACAGGATGTCGGCGCCGGCGTCGATCTGAGCGAGCCCTGCTTCCTTGGCCTTGGGTGGATCGAAGAACGTGCCGATGAACTGCACGAGGAACTTGGCGTCCGGGTTCACTTCCTTCACCCCGGCCCGGAACGCGTTGATCAGACGGTTGATCTCCGGGATCGGGTAGCCGCCGACAGCACCATACACGTTCTTCTTCGACACAGCGGCAGCGAGCATACCGGTCAGGTACGCCGCCTCATGGTTCCAGGTGCCGAACACGCCGAAGTTCGGCTCCTGCTCCTTCAGCGACGATCCCATGAGAAACCCGGTTTCCGGGTAATCCTTCGCGACCTGACGCGACTCGCGCTCGACTCCATAGACCTCGCCGACGATCAGCCTGGCACCGCCATCCGCATATTGCCGCATGGCACGGACATAGTCGGTGTTGGCCACCGACTCGCTGAACACGTACTCGATCTTGCCTGCCTCGGCGGCCGATACCATCGCCTGGTGCAGCCTGGAGTTCCAGGCGTTCTCCACCGGTACCGTGTGGATGCCCGCTACCTTCAACTTTTCCTGGCCCAACGCTGGCCGGATCAGGCCGATGGCAGGCAGCAAGGCTGACGAGGCGACAAGGCTGCGACGCGAGATCGGCATGGTTCCTCCTGTTCCGGGGCCAGGGAAGTGGTGACCGCTCGGCACGTCCTGTCAAGACTGGGCGGAACGAGCGCGCTGCTAGCCGGGCACTGGACATGCGCTGCCAACACACCATCAGCAGTGGTGAATATTTCGATGCGTCAAGTCAACTTCTAAGCTACCATTTCCGAATTTTTTATTGATTTCGCGAAGTATATCTAAATCATTTGCAAATTGCTGGAAGCCTGATCTTCAACGGATTCAAGCAAATGAAGCGACGAGCATCGATCTAGAGGACCACCGACGTGCCGACGATCCAGAACTCTACCTTCCTGGACCTGACATCCCATCGTCTCACCGATGCAAAGACGGTGGTCGAGGCCTACGATCTCGATCCTGCCTCCGTGCGACCGGCGAATGCCGAGGACGGCCCACTGGCTGTGGCCCTGGTACTGGATCGCGCGCAGGATCCGACGGAACTCCTGGCGAAGAGCTGGGGTGAGCGGCAGACCGCCATCGCCGAGCTCGAAGCAGAGGACAAGCTCTGGTCGACCTATGGCACGGATCCGGCCGTCTTCAACGAAGTCGTACAATCGCTCGAGGCAGAAGGCATCACCGTACTTGGTCCGGATGATGGCTACGTCTCCTCTGCCGAATCCCGCACGGTATGGGTGAACGTGACGGCGGACCAGTTCGAGGCCATGTTCGGCACGCAACTCCTCATCAGCGAAGAAGCTGGGCTGGCCTTCTGGGAAGGGGCACTGGGCATGCCATCCCTTCTGGAGGGCAAGCTCGCCGCGCTCTGGCCGGACCTGCCGGTGGGACCGGCCGTAGCCCCTCTGTCCGACCGTGAGGTGACCCTTCCTCAAGGTGAGCAGAGCATCGGCAACGGCGCCAATGACGACTTCTCGCACGAGGCGACGCCGGTCCAGATCGCAGCGTTGTACGATTTTCCCTCGGTTGCCGAGGCTGTGGAGACCGGAACGATCGGGCTGATCGAGAACGTAATTGGCGATGCCCTGCCCGACGATGCGACCGAAAGCTTCCAGGAGCGCCTGGACGCCTACCGCGCAGACATCGGCATCGACACGCCCGGCACCTACTATGTCGATAACAGGGAGAACCAGGAGTACAATGAGCTGTATGGTGGTGAGCGCTCCCTGGATGTGGGCGTCCTTGCTGGCGCAGCACCGAACAGCACGATCGGGCTCTATGTCGGCTCAGGTGACGACGGCACCGTCTTCACCTCCTACCAGACGGCTATCTGGGACCAGGAGTTCGACCCGAAGATCATCTCATCCTCCTTCAGCGACCCAACAGCGCCTTCGCCTGACTCGCCCTTCCTCGCAGCCTATCGGGAACTGTTCGTTGACGCTGCCCTGCGCAACCAGTCCATCTTCTCGGCGGTGGGCGACGGTGGCTCGAGCAACGAGGTCGCGAACGGACTGACCAACGTTGATGCTGCCACGTCCAGTCCCTACGGGATTTCCGTCGGCGGCACGTCGATCAGCATGCCCGATGTGGCAGCCGCCGATGCAACGCTGACGGCCATCGTAGCCAAGGCCGAGGCCCTCGATCCTGCGGTGCTGCAGGTGCTCGTAGCGGGCGGATTGGACAGCCTGCCGGGAAATGCACCGGAGTCCTCCATCTCAATCGAGACGGTCTGGAACCAGTACACGCTGAACGCAAACGTGCTCAACGGCAGCTACCTGTCGAACCAGACCACGTCCGGAGGCGTGGACACGACGCAGCCAACGCCCTGGTACCAGACGGCATTCGGCCTGGAGCCCACGACGGCCGATCCGCTTGCGGAAACCGGCCGAGGCGTGCCCGACGTGGCGGCACTTGCCGGTGGCAACCTGTTCTACATCGTTCCCACGTCGGCAATGGAACTTGATGGCGTGTCCGGCGGAACGAGCGCCGCAACGCCACTCTGGGCGGCACTGACGGCGCAGATCAACGCCGTCTTCGCTGATCAGGGTCTGCCGGCCGTTGGCTACATGAACGACCTGCTCTACATCGCAGCGGCGGTCGCACCTGGCTCGTTCAACGATATCGCCCTCGGCAACAACGTTTCGTCGTTCATCCATGGCGGCGAAGTCGAGGCAATGCAGGATGACGGCTCAACGGCGCCGATCACCCCGACCGGGTTTGGCTACGAGGCGGGAAAGGGCTACGACCTGACCACCGGCCTGGGCTCGCCCAACGGCGAGTTGCTGACGCGGACGCTCACCACCATCGCGCAGAGCCAGCTCCATTCTGACGACCCCGGCCTCGTCAGCGACAAGGGCAGTTCCGCCGCCACGCAGAGCCTCCTGTTGCAGCCGATGCTGAAAGGCGACGTCGAGATCCAGATCGATAGGTCGGGCAACTCGCTTACCTGGGTCGGCGAGGGTGGATCCGCCTATGGCTGGACCGATCAGTTTGCCCAGCAAGCGTTGCAGGCCGACTTCGATCCGGAGCTGGTCAGGCTGTTTGACGACTATGCCCAGTCACGCCCCTATCAGCTGACCGTCGGCAAAGGAGAGGAACTATCGGTCGAGATCGGCGACGACGCGACTGGGACATTCCGGGCCGACCTGACGGAGGAGTTCGGCTTTCTCGACTACGTCACGCAAGACCTGGACCAGGCACTCCACGTTTCGCAGGCAGTCGCCGTCGCGGAGACTGCAGACGGGGCCGACGATCAGGATGCCATTGTCCGCATGCGCCAGAACGGGGAAAAGGATCTGCGAATCCTGTTCTACGAAGTGGATGACCTGACTGGCACCGTGGATGGCATCCGCCCAGGCGATGAGGCCTATGCCGACGCCGCGCTCACGACGGCTTACCGGAGCGAGGCCGGCGATAGCTGGATCGAGGGGCCGGGCTATGGCGAGTACCTGGAGACGAGCATCCTTGACGTGGATTCGGGTGACCTTGTTGCGATGTGGCTTTCGAGCGGCGCGAACGACTTCTTTGCTTTTGCCGAGGCGAACGAGAAGGTCGACGGCCAGCCGGTAACCCATCTTTGGAACTACGGCCTGAACAGCTGGGGCTGGGAGGACCTTAAGGGCGGCGGGGACTTCGACTTCAACGACCTCGTCGTCCAGCTGGACTTCGTGAACGCTTCGGGTTCGGGCTTGGTCGCGTAGCGCATGGGCGCCTCGGCTTCCGAACCAGGAGGCACTTGGCGCCTTAAATGCCCACCACGAAATGCGACCGCCCCAAGGCCGAATGGCATGCCGTTCGGCCTTGGGAGGCGAGAGAGCGCTCGGCGGAATAGCGGCCGTATCCAACGACTGCATCAATGGTGGGCATGAAAGGTGATCCGGCCGTTGTCGCTCACGCCGCCTGCAAAATCGTCGAGCGCGGGGCCAGGACCGCCACCTCACACCATGGCATGATCGAGAGCTACAAGAGCTCGCGCAAAGGGACCGGTGCCGGCCATCCCACCTCGGCAGGCACACGGCTCGATCCTCGTGCCGATCCATCGGTCCGACCAGCTCGCAGCCAAGTTCCCGTCGGACGCTGGTGCATGACGTGGCCGATCCCATATCTGGTCAACCGGCAGCCAAGAACGTCGCTTGGTGGCCGAACACAATGTTGCCACCCCACACGGCTTCACGGTCCTGCGCGACCGGCCGTCCACAATTGAAGCCGAGTACCGGACATCGGCTACTTGCAATGGAAGGCGACGGGCAGAATTGGCCTGTGAGCGCGGTGGCAGCGCTCGATCTTGCCGAGCAGATGTCGGGATGTACTGGATACTTCGACATCCTCGCCTGTCAGGATGCCGACGTAGGTCAGCAGCGGTTGAGTCGGCAGCCATTGTACGAAGCTGGGCGGCGCACCAGCTAGCAGCATCCTTGGGTGGTCGTGGTCGTGGAGCAGCTGGCGGTGCGATCGGTCGTCCTGACCGAGGGGTTGCTGACCGCGGAGCCACCGTCTGCTCATGCTTTGGCGTGGGCGCCAGCCAGATCGCCGAGGCTGTGCTTGCCGGCTGCCACACCGTCGCGGCGGTAGGCATGGCGCTCCAGGCCGGGACCAACTGCGGCTCGTGCCGTGCCGAGATCAAGGGGATCATCGATGCATATCGTCTCCAGGCGGCCGAGTGATCATGCCCCGGCGCGCATGGCGCCTCTCTCCGTCCTGCCGGTCTTCCTGCAGCTTCAGGGCAAGCGTGCCGTGGTCGTGGGCGGCGGCGATGCCGCCGCATGGAAGGCAGAACTGCTCGCGGCGGCCGGTGCTGTCGTCGAAGTCCATGCGAAGAAACTGAGCGACGAGTTTCGGCGGATCCTCGCCAGCACCGACACGCTAGGCAGGCTCCTGCATCGCGATGGTCCCTGGGACAATGCCTGCCTTGCCGATGCCGCCATGGTCGTGGCCGATGTCGAGACCGCGGAAGAGGCGCAGGCGATCCACCGGACCGCTCATGCCGCCGGCGTGCCGGTCAACGTGATCGACAAGCCCGAGTTCTGCGACTTCATGTTCGGCTCGATCGTCAACCGCTCGCCTGTCGTGGTCGGCATCTCCACCGGGGGTGCCGCACCGATCCTGGGCCAGGCGATCCGCCGGCGCATCGAGACGCTGCTGCCGCCGTCCCTGCAGGCATGGGCCGGGCTGGCGCAGCGGATCCGCGCCCGGCTGAACGAGCGTCTGCGACCAGGCATGCAACGCCGCAGCTTCTGGGAGGGCTTTGTCGACCGTGCGTTTGGGCCGACACCGACGCAGGCGGACGAGGCAAGCCTCGGGCGCGACATCGACAGGATCGCTGCCGCGGACCAGCCGCGGATTGGACGGGTGACGCTGGTTGGCGCCGGTCCGGGCGATGCTGAACTCCTGACGCTCAAGGCAGTCCGTGCCCTTCAATCAGCTGACGTGATCCTGTTCGACGACCTCGTCTCCGACGAGGTCCTGGAACTGGCGCGTCGGGAGGCCAAGCGCATCATGGTCGGCAAGCGCGGCGGCCGGCCCAGCTGCAGGCAGGAGGAGATCAACGCGCTGATGCTCAAGCTGGCACATGCCGGCAAGCATGTGGTGCGGCTCAAATCAGGCGATCCGATGATCTTCGGCCGGGCAGGCGAGGAGATCGCACAGCTCGACCGGGCAGGCATTCCGTTCGAGGTTGTTCCCGGCATCACGTCCGGCATCGCCCTTGCCTCGGCACTCGGCGTCTCGCTCACCCACCGGGACCATGCCCGGTCCGTCCGCTTCGTCACCGGCCATTCCCGCAAGGGCGGGCTGCCCGACGACATGGACTGGCAGACGCTGGCCGATCCCTCCGTCACCACGATCTTCTACATGGCCGGCCGCACTGCCGCGCAGGTCGTGAGCGAACTGCTGGCACACGGCATGAGTGCGGGGACCCATGTTGCCGTGGCTGCCGCTCTCAGCCGGCCGAACCAGCGCCTATGGCACTGCACGCTCGGCACACTCGCTGCCACCGTGGAAGCCGTCGGCGATACCGATCCGGTGATCATCGGCATCGGCGCAGCGCTGGGTGCCAGGGTGACCGATGCCACCGAGGGCAATGGCCAGGTAGCGTTGCGCACTGCGTGACGCCGCAACGGTCACGATCCGCTACCGTTCCTGGCCCAGCACCGCCATCGCAAGCTTCCGCCCGTCGCCGTTGGCAGCCATGGCGAAGCCAAGATGCGTCATGGAAGGACTGAGGAGCGCGCCGCCGTTCTCCGGGTTCTCCAGCCACTGGTTCGTGAAGTAGCGGATGTCGACGTCCATGGGCACCGCGCCGCAGCCCCCGCATCCTGCCGTGGACGCGCTGAACGCTGCCCAGGCTTCCTGCTGGTCGGCCGGCAGGGCCTTTGCCATGTCGTCGGGAACGAAGGTGAAGTCCCCGCTGGGATCGTCAGGAAGGAGACTCAGGGCTACCTGCGTGAGGGCGTCGCTGGCCTGCAGTGGCGGAACGCCTTGGCCGCTCCGGACCGCGTTAATCCGCTCGAGCGCCAAGTGGTCGGCTTCGTCTGGCGTGACAGCTTCCGGCTGCTCGTTCGGCTGGAGCCCGATCGGGCGTCCCGGCCCAGCGAATGTCTGCACCGCGTAGAGCTTGTCGTCCTTCGTCGCGAGGCCGAAGCCGAACTGGTTCAGGCCCTGTCTCAGGATGTTCGCCCGGTGGCCCGGGCTGTTCATCCAGCCGGTCTCCAACTCCTGGATACGCGACTGGTCGACGGGGCCGGCGCAGCCCGAGCACTGGGCCAGGTTCTCTGCGACGAGATGCCATGCTGGCCCGCCCGCGGCAGCGTAGCGATCGTCCACCATCTCTCCCTCGGGTGAGGCATGCTCGAAATAATTTCGCTCCAGCATATCATCGGCGTGATGCTGGGCGGCTTCGTTCAGGTTGGCCGAGAGCGACAGAGAGCCCAGGCCGTGGGTCTTGCGGTCTGCGTTGACTGCAGCCAGCGCCTGTTCGCGCAGACTCGGAAGATCCTCCGCCTGACCCAAATGGACGCCGCCCACCACCAACATGCACACCACTGCTGCACACCGGGCAGCATGCTGTAGACTGCTCGCCCGCAAGAACCTCACCACCATCATGACCATCGTCCTGTTGTCTGGGACGATGAACGGCGGCGGCAAACGGCGGTTCTGCCTTGCGCCGCAAGTAACCAACCGGTTATGTAGCTTTACCGCACGCAGCTGCGCGACAAGATATCAGGGAGGCAAATCGGATGGACTCGCTGGGCACGATTCTCGAACGCGCCAAGATGGAGCGGCGCAAACTCCTGCTCACATCGCTTGCGGGCCTGGGTGCTGCGAGCCTGACCGGCCTCGGCGGCAAGCGCGCCTTCGCGCAAAACCAGCCGCAGCTCGCCAACTCGCTGCGCTCCCTGACCAATCCCTACCATGCCTCGTTCGCCAAGGGCGGCGAGATGTTCGCACAGTCGGTGGGCGCTCCCTATGAAGTGCTCGTAACCGAGGGCAACAGCGAGAAGGGCATCGCGGACGTCCGCGCACTCCTCGCCAAGTCCGGCGGCAACTTGGCGCTGTGCATCGACCCGAACGATTCGCCGGACACCCGGATCATCGTCGAGGCCTGTGCCAAGGCCGGCGCTTCCGTCGTCACCATCTGGAACAAGCCGGCGGATCTTCATCCCTGGGACTTCGACCCCAGCTACGTCGCCCATATCAGCTTCGACGGCGCCCCGTACGGCAAGCTGATGGCCGACACGCTGATCGAGAAGATGGGCGGCTCCGGCGGCATCGTGGCACTCGGCGGCATCTTCAACAACACGCCGGCCATCGAGCGCAAGCAGGGCCTGGACCAGGCACTGGCGGCCAACCCGAACGTGCAGCTCCTGGACTTCCAGGTGGCGGACTGGCTCGAGACCAAGTCGTTCGAGATCACCCAGGCCTGGCTCACCCGGTTCGGCTCGGAGATCAAGGGGATCTGGGCAGCCAATGACAGCATGGCGCTGGGAGCGATCGAGGCGCTCCGGGCTGAGGGCATGGCAGGCTCGATCCCCGTGACCGGCATCGACGGCATCAAGCAGGCGGTCGACGCGGTGAAGTCCGGCGAGATGGTCGGCACGGTCGACTGGGATCCGATCTGGGTCGGCGGCATGGGGCTCTCGATTGCCTACCACGCCCATACCAAGAAGATCGATATCGCGAAGGAGCCGCACCTGCACCGCGAGTTCTACGGAACGGGCGTGCCGGTGACCTACAAGAACGTCGACGAGTACATCAAGACCTATGTCGACAGCACGCCGACGATCGACTGGAACGACCTGTGGGGTCGGGTCTCCGGTCAGATCCGCGAGAGCTGAGGCCTCGGGCGGAGGGACTGGCTCCCTCCGTCCGCCTTCTTCGTTTTCATCTAGCTACAGGCAAAACGCGCGATGGCTGCTTCCGCCGTCACCCCTGCCCCTGTCCCGTTGCTCACCCGGGTCCGGCAGTTCGTACCTGCCATCGTGCTGGTGGTCGTGTTCGCAGTGATCGGGGCGGTAGCGCCGTCGTTCCTGTCGATCGACAATCTCGTCCGCATCATGAACGCGTCGGCGATCCCCCTCTGCCTGGCGCTCGGCGCGACGTTCATTATCCTGATGGGGTCAATCGACCTGTCGGTCGAGGGCGTCGTGGCCATGGGTGCGGTGGTCGCGGCGCTGCTCGTCGCGAATGACTCGAACACCAACAATTTCAGCTTTCTAGCGATCCCGATCGTCCTTGCGATGGGTGCCGCCTTCGGCTTCGTGAACGGCTTTGTCCACGTCCGGCTGCAGATTCCCTCCTTCATGGTGACGCTGGGGATGAGCTTCATCGCTATCGGGATCGCCACGGTGATGCTGGCCGGCGAGCGCGTGCGGATCCTCGACACCGCGTTCCGCGAGCTGGCACTGGCCAGGTTCCTGGGCCTTCCGCTCGGGATCTGGATCGCCGCTCTCGCGACGCTCGTCGCCTACATCATTCAGACCCGGACACGGCTCGGGCGCTGGATCTATGCGGTCGGCGGCGGCGAGGACATCCTGCGGCTGACCTCGGTACCGGTCGGGCGCGTCCGCATCCTGGCCTTCACGCTCGCGGGCATGTTCTACGGCCTGGGCGGCGTCCTGGCAGCAGCCCAGCTGGGCCAAGGACACGCGCTGATGGGCCAGGGCCGGCTGTTCACCACGATCACGGCCGTGGTGGTCGGCGGCACTTCGCTGATGGGTGGCCTTGGCGGTGTCCAGAACACGGTCATCGGCGTCCTGATCGTGATCGGCCTGAACAACGGCATGGTACAGATGGGTGTGCCTCCCTATGTCCAGACAGGTGTCCAGGGCATCCTGATCATCGCTGCCGTCACCATGGCGATCGACCGCAGCCGCGCACGGATCGTGAAATGAGCAACCCGACGAACGTGGCGCTGGAGCTGGTCGGCGTCGACAAGCGCTTTCCCGGCGTCCATGCGCTGAAGGCCGTCAGTCTGGAGGTCCGTCCCGGCGAGGTAGTGGGGTTGATCGGCGAGAACGGCGCCGGCAAGTCGACACTCATGAAGATCCTGTCCGGCGTCTACCAGCCGGACGGGGGCGAGATCCGCCATGACGGCAAGCACGTGGTCCTGCGCAACCCGACCGATGCCGGTGCTGCCGGCATCGGCATGGTTCATCAGGAACAATCGCTCCTGACCAACCTGTCCGTCGCGGAGAACATCTGGCTCGGCAAGGAGAAGCCGTTTCTCAAGGGCGGCCTGATCGACCGCAAGGCCATGGCGGACGCGGCTAGAAAGCAGCTCGCAAAGGTCCAGATCGACGTCGACCCTTATACACCGACCGAGCGCCTCACCTTTGCGCAGCGCCAGATGGTGGAACTCGCCAAGGTGCTGACCCTCGAGGACGAGATCGAGGGTCACCTCGTGATCATGCTCGACGAGCCGACCTCGGTGCTGGAGCAGGCCGAGATCGACGTCCTGTTCGCCCGGGTGCGCGCCCTGCGCGACCGTGCCTCCTTCGTGTTCGTGAGCCACCGCCTCGACGAGATCCTGGACCTGTCCGACCGCGTATACGTCATGAAGGACGGTGCGGTCGTGGCGGAGATGCCGGCGGCCGATGCCGACACCGAGAAGCTGCATGCGCTCATGGTCGGCCGTTCGCGCAACGCCGAGTACTACAAGGAGAACCGCCAAGTCGCCTACCGGCCGGAGGTGGTCATGGAGGTCAAGGGCCTGGGCGTGGACGGCGCCTACGAGGATGTCAGTTTCCAGCTTCATGCGGGCGAGGTGCTGGGCATCGCGGGCGTGATCGGATCTGGTCGCGAGGAACTGGCACGGACGCTTGGTGGGCTGGAGCCCACGAGCAAGGGCGAGATTACCGTGTTCGGCAAGGCGGCACGGCTTGGCTCGCCCGGGGAAGCGGTCTCGATCGGCATCGGCTATGTTCCCCGTGAGCGCCGGGTGGAAGGCATCGTCGGTTTCCTGCCGGTCGTCGCCAACATCACGCTCGGCAACCTGAAAGCTGTCACCCGTGCGGGATTGATCGACCACGCCAAGGAGCGCGCGACGGCGGAGAGCTGGGTGAAGCGCCTAGCGATCAAGACGCCCACGATCCGGACGCTCGCCATGAACCTGTCCGGCGGCAACCAGCAGAAGGTCGTGCTGGCGAAGTGGATCAACGCGGGGGCCAAGATCATCGTGCTCGACCACCCTACCCGCGGCCTCGACGTGGGCGCAAAGGAGGAAGTCTACGAACTCGTGCGTAAGATCACTGGCGAAGGCGTTGCGGTCCTCCTGACCTCCGATACGCTGGAGGAGACGATCGGCCTGTCGCATCGGATCATCGTCATGAAGGACCGCCGGATCACTGAGCGGTTCGACGCGACGCCCGGCAGCAAGCCTGACCAGCTCGACCTGATCCGGCACATGGTCTGACGGAGGACCGACGATGAACCCCGCCACCGTCGCCAGGCTGCGTGACGTCGCGCCGATCCTGACATTGATCCTGGTCATCCTGATCGTCGGGATCGGCAGCAAGGGCTTCCTGACGCCCGAGACGCTGCTGGTGCTCGCTGCCGACACGTCGACCCTCTTCATCATGGCGGCAGGGATCACCTTCGTGATCCTGCTCGGCGGCATCGACCTGTCGGTGCAGTCGGTCGCCAGCATGACCAGCGTCGTGATGGCGATCCTCCTGCCGAGCATGGGCTTTGCCGCATTCCCGGCTGCCATCGCGGTCGGAGCGTGCCTCGGCCTGATCAATGGGCTGGCCTTCACGCAGTTGAAAGTGCCGTCCTTCATCAGCTCCCTGGCGGTTGGCGGCATCGCCACCGCCCTCGCCCTCGCCTTCTCGGGAACCCGCTCCATCCCGATCAGCGAAGATCTCAGGGCTGACTATCTCGGCTGGATCACCGGACGCATGCTGGGCATCCCAGCCGAGATCTGGTTGGGTGGAATCGTCCTGGCGATCTGCCTGTTTCTCGAGCGCTACACGCTGTTCGGGCGCTGGAGCCTGGCAGTCGGTGCCGGCGAACCAGCCGCGATCGCGTCCGGCGTACCTGTCGGCAAGGTGAAGCTACTGGCCTGCATCCTGTCGGCGACGTTCGCCGCCTTCTCGGGTCTGGTACTCGGGGGCAGGCTTGTGGCCGGCTCCGCCACCCTCGCCAACGAGTTCCTTTTGCCTGCAGTGGCGGCAGTGGTGGTTGGCGGCACAGCACTCACGGGAGGGGTCGGGAGCGTCTGGCGGACCCTGATCGGAGCGCTCATCGTTTCCGTGGTCCGCGTAGGCATGACCTTTCTGGGCGTCGACGTGTTCGCGCAGCAGATCGTGCTGGGCGTGGTCCTGATCGCCGCGGTCTGGATCACCATCGATCGGGCGAAGATCCCAATCGTCAAGTAGATCCACTCCGGGTAGCAGATCGGTTCACCTTTATCAATTTGACGGTTGATCGTCCAAAGCGCATCGTTACTATAGAGATAGTACTCTCCATTGTCCTCAGCTCGACCGTCTCATCGCACGGTCGAGTTCGGCAGGGAGAAGCATGTGGTGCGTGTAGTTCTCGGCCTGATCTGCTTCCTGGCCTTGGCCGGTTGTGGTGTCGACAGGATCTCGCAAGATTATGCCGATGCGAGGGACGTCGCTCTTTACGGCGTGCCCGTGCATATGGACCCGACAGGAGCCATCGAGCGGATCAGTCGCCAGAACTTGTACTTCATGACCCTGGCTGGCCTTCCAGTCGGAAAGCAGCCTGCAGATCAGACAGGGCAACTCTGGCCAGTCCTGCCCTCGGACTTGAACTGGCCCAGCATTACGGCGCGTGGCATGTCGGACATCGACGCGGTCTGCGCCAACTACTTCAGGCGCCTCGACGACTTTGCCGACTACCGTAGGAGCATTCGCGACGGAACAGGAATCATCGGAAGCGCTACCACGACATTGATGGCAGCGCTGGATGCTGCACAAGGCGGCATCGCCATTGTGTCGAGCTTGTTCGGTGTGACTCAGGCCCTGATGGACACGGGTTCGCAAGCGGCCCTGTTCTCCGTGGATCCCACGCGGTTGTACAATCTCCATGCGAAGGCCGCCTCAGCCTACCGCCAGCACCGGCAGCCACCGATCGAGCAGATCTCGTCGCCGGGCCAGGCTGCCGACATGCTCGGCGGCTATGTCACGCTCTGCACCCCGGTTGCGCTGAAGGGGTTGATCTCGGAGACGGTTGAGCGCGTCGAGATCGGTTCGACCGAGGACGGCCGTGTCGGAGTCTCGGGCGCCAAGCCCAGCCTGGTGCTCGAAAGGCTGCAGGTCGACCAGCCGATCCCGGTAACCCCTGTGCCCCAAGGGCCGCAGCGGATCAATGGCGCCCGCTCCGATCTGGAACGCCTGCTCTCCCGGCCCCAGGGAGAGACCATCCAATCGGCCCTGTGCGTGCCGGCCGACGGCGACTTCGGGATGGATACGCGCAGCGGCATCGTGCTCTACCGCCGGCATCTCGGAATGCAGGGTGATGATCCGCAGCTGAATGCACCGCTGACGCTGAAGGAGGCCACGGACCTGCTCGCAGCGGGACCATGCGCTGGCGAGCGGGGATACAAGAATGCCTGGGAGCGCTTTCAATTCGGCACCGGACCGTCCGTTCGTGCCCTGCAAGTTGAGCTCGATCGTCTCCTCGACGATCGGACCGTCCGTCAGAGCGGCCAGTTCGACGCCGAGACCCGTGCCGCCATCGCCAGCCTCAACCGCCGCTTCGGCCTCCCGGCCGGCGACGAAGTCACCCCGGCGTTGAGCGACAAGATCGCGATCTGAGGAGGCACCACATGCCGTACCAGGTGAACCGGGCGATCGTGAAACTGCGCGACCAGCCGCGTGACGATTCGATGAACACAGCTGGCAGCGTGGTCATGACCGATCTGCTGGAAAAGCTGGCCGAGGCAACGGTGCCCGGCTGGTGGCACATGCGGGTGATCACGACCGGCAGCGTCGCCCGCGAGGGCTTCATCCGACAGGAACTGCTCGTTGAGGCCGCTGATGCGCTGCCACCGGAGTCGATCGACCGGAAGGCCTTCTTCGACCAGCTCACCTTGTCTGCCCGGGCGTTCGGCACCAACAATCAGTATCTCTATGCTCTTGCGGTAGTTGAGAGCGGCGTCCGTAACGTCGCGTCGAAGAGCTCGTCCGCCATTGGCCCCTTCCAATTCATGCCAGCCACGTGGGCCGATCTTGTCGACAGACACGGAGCATCGACCGGGGTCGGCGCGAAGGATATTCGCGAACCCGGAGCCCAAGCAATTCTGGCGGCGGCCTCGACGGCCGATGCGCAGCGCAAGCTTGCCGGGCTGCTTGGGCGGGTGCCGACGGGAGCAGAACTCTATCTCGCACATTTCTTCGGTTTGGCAGCGGCGACTGCTGTCCTCCGCGCCCATGCAGCCCAGCCGGTCGATCGGGCGCTTCGCGCCTTCTACCGTGGTACCGCAAAGGGCGAAGCATTTGTCGAGCGTATCCTCCACGCGAACGCCTCGCTGCTCATGCCGGGTGGCCGGATCAGCACGACGGCCGAGCTCCTGCAGACGGTCATGCGCCGCTTCGAGAAGGGCACCGAAGAGGCAGCACTGCGGGCAGCGGAGTTCGGTCCGCCCCCGGAGAAGCTGCCCGGCGATCCCGGCGAGGAACCTCCCTGGCTTGCAGCCGCGCGTGGCCAGCTGGCCCAGGGCGTCGTGGAGGACAAGGCGCCCGGCGCCAGCAACCCGGAGATCGAGAAGTACTTCAGGGCGACGATTTTCGGTCCAGCCAGGGATGACACGCCTTGGTGCGCGGCGTTCGTGAGCTGGTGCATGGCAAATTGTGGCGATCCACGAGTAGCCGCGGGCAATCTCCAATCGGCACGCGCCGCCGACTGGATGAACTGGGGGTTCGCAGTCGGCCGCCCGGCCATCGGCGCAGTGGTCGTGACCCACCCACTCGTCACGGGATCGAGCGGGCATGTCGGGTTCCTGACCGGCGTCAAGGGAGGAGACGTGACCCTTCTGGCAGGAAATCAGAGGGATCAAGCCGATCGCGAGGCGGTGTGTGAGCGGCTCTTCACGATCAGCGCGGTACGCGACTTCCGGTGGCTGGACTGGAAGGACCCGGTCATTCCGGCTGGTGGAGGACAAGCGTGAGCACCGCGAACTTTATCAGCTGGCTGAACGAGCATCTCGATCCGAACGAGGGCGATAGCGCAAAAGAACTGAAGAGAATTCTCTCGGCAGCGGCGGGCACGTTGGGGCAGGCGCCGGACCTGCCGGCCTGCAGGAGGCTCGTGGAGCAGAGCATCCAGGTTGGATCGGCCGACGAGATCTTGCGGATCTTCGATGCCAGCACCGTACGTTACGCCCGTGAAGGCAGCCCTGCTCCGGCAGTAGTCCCGGGTCCAGCCGCATCGATGTCGTTAGACACCAGCCCGGCGCCTGCCAGCTTCGTGTCCTGGCTGCAGAGCAACATCTCGATGAGTGGCGTCGTCATCACCTCGATCGGCCTGCTCCTCCTTCTCGGCATCTACTTGTTCCTCGACCAGGATGGTCGTCTTGCCGCGCTGGCGGACGTCGGGGTAGCGCGCGGCCTGATCACCTTCCTGTTCACCGTCGGCACGATCGGCATCGCGGTCCTGATGATCTGCGCCCTGTTCCTGGCCGATGTCACCAAGCTCGACCAGCGCTTCGACCACAGCAAGGAGATCCTGACTGCCCTGATCGCGATCCTGGGAACGGTCGTCGGATTCTATTTCGGCTCGCAGGGGACGCGGGAAGCCCCCACAGATCCGCAGATCGGGACACCCTTGATCGGCCCGCTGCCTGCACAGGCGGGCGGCAGCGTGCAGTTCACTGCCGTCGCGGCCGGAGGACCTGCCCCATTCACTTATGAGCTGAACCTGCGAAGCAACGAGGCTTCCTTGGACGCACAACTCGTCGACCTGTCCGGTACCACGTCCGACAGTGGCCTGATCGACCAGACCATTGAGGTCCCCATGGCAGCCGCCGGCAAGCTCGTCCTGATCGACCTCTCGGTGGCCAATGCTGCCGGCGGCACCTCCACCAGGACCGGCATCGAGTTGCCAGTGCAGTAGCGCCGTCAGAATCCGCTCTCCGACGCACCTTTCGCCTTTGGTCGAGTAAAGCCAAAACTAAGAAACTTGCCGTTGCCGCAGCCCATGCAGTCTGGCTATGCCCCCCGGACCTCTTCGGCCAGACTGGTCTGGCTGACCCTCACCTCGCGATCCGTCAGGCTGCCATCGGATGGACAGGACCCTCAAGCTCGCGCTCGGCAGCATCGTCGTCGGCGCGATCGTGCTTGGTCTGAAGTACTTCGCTTATCATATCACCGGCAGCATCGCGCTCTACTCGGATGCTCTGGAGAGCATCATCAACGTCGCCACGGCGGTCGCGGCGTTCTACGCGATACGGCTGAGTTCGATCCCGCCCGACGCCAATCATCCTTATGGGCACCATAAGGCCGAGTACATTTCGGCCGTCCTTGAGGGTGCGCTGATCGTCTTGGCCGCCGTCTCGATCCTGCGGGAAGCCTATGGAGCGTTCATCGCGCCTCGACCGCTCGAAGCGCCATTCGCCGGCCTCGTCATCAATGGTGTCGCCAGCCTGATCAACGGCGCCTGGTGCTTTGTTCTGTTCCGCTATGGACGCCGCTGGCGCTCGCCGGCGCTGGTCGCCGATGCCCGGCACCTGCGGACCGATGTCATCTCTTCCGCCACCGTCATCGTCGGCGTGATGCTGGTGCCGCTGACGGGCTGGCTGCAGATCGACCCGATCCTGGCCGCCCTGGTCGCGGTCAACGTCCTTTGGTCCGGCTGGAAGCTCATGCGCGAATCCATCGGTGGCCTGATGGATGAAACGGCACCCGAGGACACGGTCGCCCGTGTCCGGGAGGTGATCTCTCTGCACGCCGAGGGTGCTTTGGAAGCCCATGACCTGCGAACGCGGCATGCGGGTAGGATGACCTTCATCGACTTCCATCTGGTGGTGCCTGGATCGATGACGGTATCGGAGTCACATGCCTTGTGCGACCGGCTGGAAGAAGCATTGCGCAACGGCATCGAGGACACGGTCGTCACGATCCACGTCGAGCCGGAGGAAAAGGCGAAGCACCCGGGCGGCGTACCCGTCATCTAGTCCAGCGGATCAGGTCTTCCGGAGGTAGCTGAGGATGGTCTCGACCATGACCACGCGCCGCTTCTCCATCTCCGTCTCGGAGCCGAGATCGGTTCCGTAGATGACCGACAGGGTCCAGCGGTTGTTCAGGTAATAGAATCCAAGCGCGGCGATCGAGATGTAAAGCTGGTTCGGGTCGATCCCCTCGCGGAACACGCCTTTGCGTACGCCCCGGTCCAGGAGCTCGCCGATCAGCGCCACGAACGGCGAGTGCATCTCCCGGATCCGCTTGCTCCGCTTGAGATACTTCGCCTGATGGATGTTCTCCGTGACGATCAGGCGAAGCAGTTCCGGGTTGGCCCGATAGTAGTTCCAGGTGAACCCCACCAGGGCAGCGATCGCGTCCTCCGGCTCCCGCCCCTCGAAATCCAGTTCGCGCTCGGCACGCCGCAGATCGCCATAGGCCTCCTCAAGGACGGCGAGATAGAGATCCTCCTTACTCTTGAAGTAGTGGTAGATCATCCGCTTGTTGATCTTGGCGCGTTGCGCAATCGTGTCGACTCGGGCGCCTGCCAGTCCCTTGCGGGCGAACTCACTTTTGGCGGCGGCCAGGATGCGCGCACTGGTCACCTTGGGATCGCGGGCACGCAGAGTCCGTACCGCGGTTTTCGGTTCTGGCTTGGCCATGATGGCAGCGCTCGGCTCCGGCCCGGTGGCACGGGTCATGGGCCTGGTTCCTCGATAATGAACGGGGCAACCTTAGCAATTTCGGATGGATCGGTCTTGTGCGAACGAACCGGTTCGTTACTTTGGCCAAACGGTCCAGAGGAAAGGGGCATCCATGCACCGACGGTTGGCGCCCCTTTCGGTGAACACGGCGACCCTCGGCTTCAAGCAGCCTCTGCCTGTCGTGGTCGAAGCGCTGGCACGCCGCTCTGTTCAAGGTATCGCGCCCTGGCGGCGAGAATTCCAAGATACGCCCGTCAAGGAAGCCCGGCGGATCATTGCCGATGCCGGGCTGCAGGTGACCAGCCTCTGCCGTGGCTCCTATCTGACCTTCGCCTCCGATCACCAGCGACGCGCGATCCTGGAGGACAACCGCCGGGCAATCGACGAAGCAGCGGCCATGGGCGCGCCGACGCTGTGCATGGTGGTCGGTGGGCTGCCGGAAGGTGTTCGGGATCTGGCGCAGGCACGGGACCAGGTGGCCGAGCAGCTGGCGGCGCTCGTGCCGCATGCCCGGGCGCACCAAGTGCGCCTGTCGGTCGAGCCGCTGCACCCGATGTACGCCGCCGACCGCTCGTGCATTTCGACCCTCGCCCAGGCACTCGACATCTGCGACCGGATCGGCCCGGACCTCGGCGTGATGATCGACGCTTATCACCTGTGGTGGGATCCGGAGTTTGCGGCGGGACTGGCAAGGGCCGGCCAGGACAGGTTGCTCGGCTGGCAGATCTGCGACTGGCGGGCCGTCACCCGCGATCTGCTGCAGGACCGCGGCATGATCGGCGACGGCGTCATCGACCTGAAGCGCATGCACCGTGACATGCTGGAAGCTGGCTGGCGCGGCATGATCGAGGTCGAGATCTTCTCCGGCCTGGATTGGGACCATCGGCCGATGGACGAGACGCTGGACGTGCTCTGCGCACGGTTCGCCGACCTCGCCTTGCCCGCTGAGCCCGTTAGCACCTTCTGATCACGAGGAAACGATCATGGAATACCGTCAGCTCGGCCGGTCCGGCCTGCGCGTGTCCGTCCTGACGCTCGGCACGATGACGTTCGGCGGCAAAGGTGCGTTCGCCAAGACCGGCTCGACCGACGTCGCCGGCGCACGAAGGCTGATCGACCGCTGCATCGATGCCGGCATCAATCTCTTCGACACGGCCGACGTCTACTCAGCCGGCCTGTCGGAGGAGATCCTGGGCCAGGCACTCGCTGGGAGGCGCGACAAGGCCCTCGTGACGACCAAGGCACGCTTCAAGATGGGCACCGGCCCGAACGACGCCGGCCTGTCCCGCCATCACCTGATCGCCGCGTGCGAAGCCAGCCTGAAGCGCCTCGGCACCGACTATCTGGATCTCTACCAGCTTCACGAATGGGACGGGCAGACACCGCTGGAGGAGACCTTCGAGGCGCTCGACAGCCTCGTCCGTGCCGGCAAGGTCCGCTATGTCGGCGTGTCCAACTATGCCGGTTGGCACCTGATGAAGGCGCTGGGGGTAACGGAACTCCACCGGTACGTCCGACCGGTCAGCCAGCAGATCCATTATACGCTGCAGGCCCGCGAGGCCGAGTACGAGCTCGTGCCGATCTCGATCGACCAGGGTGTCGGGATCCTTGTCTGGAGCCCGATCGCCGGTGGCCTGCTATCCGGCAAGTACCGGCGGGGTCATGCGACGCCAGACAGCACGCGTCATGTTGCAAACTGGGGCGAGCCTCCGGTTCGCGACCAGGAGAAGCTCTACGACATCGTCGAGGTCCTAGTCGAGATCGGCGAGGCGCATGGGGTATCCGGTGCCCAGGTCGCGCTCGCCTGGCTCTTGGGCCGTCCAGGTGTGGCGTCGCTGATCATCGGCGCACGGAACGAGCAGCAGCTGGAGGACAATCTGCAGGCGGCCGATCTCGTGCTGGCTGCCGAGGAGCGGACCCGTCTCGACGAGGTGAGCGCGCCGGCCTTGCTCTATCCCTACTGGCACCAGGCGAGTACCGCCGCGGACCGGCTCTCCGCTGCAGACCTCACGTTGCTCGGGCCGCACATCAAGCGATAGGGCCGCCTATCGGGTAGTTGTCAGACGACTGGGTGCATATCCTCTTGGCATGAGTGCGGCAGGCGTGTCATGAATTGAGGCGCCTGCCACATGAACATCTTACTGCCAGGATTTGCTGCCTTGGTCGTCAGCTCGTGCCGTTCTGCAGACGCCCCGAAGAACAGCGCCAACTGCAACATGTCGGCAGTTGGCTGAGGGAGCGTCGCATGCGAAGGGTGATCCGGCGACTCGTTCCTCATCTGGTCCTGGTGCCATTCTCGCTGGCGATTGTGTTGCCGCTGCTCTGGCTCTTGCGCGTCAGCCTCACCGACAGGCGCACCGCCTACCAGATCCCGCCGCAATGGACTGAGCCGCATCTCGGCAACTATATCGAGATCTTCACCGCCTACCCGTTCGCGACCTGGTTCTCCAACAGCTTCACCGTAGCCCTGTTCTCCACGCTGGTCGCTCTGCCATTGGCAACGATGGTCGCCTTCTCGTTCGCCCGGTACAACACAGGCGGCGCACCGCTCCGACTGTCGATCCTGGCCAGCCAGATGCTGCCGCCGATCGTGATGGTCCTGCCCTTGTTCGCGGTGTTCCTCGGCATAGGGCTGCTCAACAGCCGTGCCGCGCTCGTGATCGCGCATGTCGGCATGAACCTGCCGTTCCTTGCCTGGATGCTGATCGCCTTCTTCGAGGGTGAAGTCCGCCAGCTGGAGGAAGCGGCGAGGATCGAGGGGGCGACCCGCTTCCAGGCCTTCTGGAAAGTGGCCGTTCCGGTGGCCGCGCCCGGCCTGCTGGCCGCCGGCCTGTTGGCCTTCATCATGTCCTGGAACGAGTTCCTGTTCGCCTTGATCCTGTCCGGCAAGCGTACGGCGACGCTGCCGGTCGGCCTCTCGACGCTCGACACCCATCGCGGCGTCGAAATCGCCCTGCTCGCCGCCGCCAACATGGTGGCGATCCTGCCCGTATTCCTGCTGATGCCGTTCCTGCGGCGCTATCTGATCAAGGGTTTGTCGCTCGGTGCATTGAAGTAAGCCTCCACCATAAGGGAAATGAGCCCGCCATGAAGAAATTCCTGCTCGCCACGAGCATGCTGATCGCCACGGCCTTCGGCGCCGACGCGAAGACGATCAACATCCTCATGGAGGGTGTGCCGGACACGCGCTACGTCCAGGAGATGCTGCCCGAGTTCAAGGAGAAGACGGGCATCGACGTGCAGCTCGAGGTCGTGAACTACGCCGAGATGCACACGAAGCTGGTACCGCAGCTGGTTTCGCCCGAAGGCTCCTACGACGTCCTGATCGTCGACTTCTACTGGGTGGGCGAATTCATCAAGGCCGGCTGGCTGCAGCCGCTGGACGAGCGGATCGCCGCCGACGGGATCGACACGAACCGCTACATCCCGTCGATCATGAACCTGACCGGCAAGGTCGACGGCGTGACCTACATGCTGCCGTTCTACAACTACGCGATGGGCCTCACCTATCGGACGGACCTGCTGGCCGACCCCAAGCATCAGGAAGCGTTCAAGGCCAAGTACGGGCGTGACCTGAAGGTCCCGACGGAGTGGCAAGAGTATCTCGACCAGGTGAAGTACTTCACCGAGGACGCCGGGATCGAGGGCTTCAAGGGCGTGGTCAATCAGGGCCTGCGCCCGGATCCGATCGCCATGGAGTGGTCGAACTACCTGTTCGCCCGCGGCGGCCGCTACTACGACCCGGAAACTTGGCAGCCCACGTTGGCGACGCCCGAGGGCATCCAGGCGCTGGTCGACTATCGCGACAACATCCAGAAGTACGGCCCGATCGGTGCCGCGAACTTCTCGTTCGACGACGCGTTCAACGTGGCGGCCCAGGGCAAGGCCTACAGCTACCTGACCTTCAACATGTTTCGGCCCGTCTATGACGACCCGGCCAGCTCGCAGGTCGTCGGCAAGATGGAAATCACGCCGGTTCCCGGCGGCAGCCTGAACGGATCCTGGGGCTGGGCCATTCCGACATCCTCGCCTGACGCGGACGCTGCCTGGGAGTTCATCAAGTTCATCGAGAGCCCGGAGATCGCGAAGAAGCGCGCGGCGCTGGGTGGGGCGGCGACCCAGGCAGCGATCTTCGACGATCCCGACCTGATCGCGAAATACTCCTATTACCCGCAGCTGAAGCAGCTCCTGCAGACCTCGCACAACTTCCCGGTCTTCACCTACACGCCGCAGTTCGTCGAGGTGCTCGGCCGTGAGCTCAGCCTGGCCGTGACCGACGGCAAGGACCCGAAGGAGGCGCTGGAGACGGTCGACCGGGAGTTTGCCGAGATGCTGCGCAAGGACGGCAAGCTCCAATAGTCGCCAAGAAGGGCCATGGCATCCATGGCCTCCGTTCCCGCTAGCAGATCCGCCGGAGGCGCCAACGTCTCCGGCTCCATCCTGACGGATGCCCATGACCGCGATCGAACGACGTGACCAGCGGTTCGGCCTACTCATGTCAGCGCCTGGGCTGCTGGCGCTCATGCTGGTCGTGCTGTTCCCCGTGTTCTTCACGCTTTGGACCAGCACCTCTGACTTCACCCTCCTCAAGCCGAGCAACGATGCGTTTGTTGGCCTTGCCCACTATGCACGCGCCTTCCAGAGCAACGAGTTCCTGCACGCGCTGTCGGTCACACTCTGGTTCGTGCTGGCCGTCGTTCTGCTGGAGTTCCTGATCGGGTTTGCCGCTGCACTGGCGCTCGACAAGGTCGAGCATGGCAAGACCTTCTATTACGTCGTTCTCCTGTTCCCGCTCCTGATGAACCCGGTCGTGGTCGGCCTGATCTGGCGGATGTTCCTCCATCCCACGCTCGGCATCGTGAACTATCTGCTGAGCCTCGCCAATCTCGGGCCCGTGGACTGGCTGGGCAACCCGGCCAATGCATTCTGGACCGTGGTCCTGGTCGACATCTGGCACCAGGTCTCGTTCATGGTGGTTCTCCTGCTGGCAGGACTTTCCGCCTTGCCGAAGGAACCCTACGAGGCCGCACGCCTCGAAGGTGCCGGCACGCTGCGCTGCTTCTTCTGGCTGACGCTGCCGTTGATGCGCCCGGTGATCGTCGTCACGCTGCTGATCCGGCTGATCTTCGCCGTGAAGACCTACGACATCGTCTACATCATGACCCGCGGCGGTCCCGGCCAGGCGACCGACCTGGTCAGCTATTTCATCTACCGGCAGGCCTTCGTGGGCCTCGACATCTCGCAGGCCAGCGCCATGGCAGTGATCCTGCTCATGGCCGTCCTGCTGCTCACCGCCTGGCTCCACCGCTACATGCGCTCATTGGCCGCCTGACCCCATGACCGAGATCCGCCTCGCCAACGTCACCAAGACCTATCCGGGCGGCCAGACCGCCGTCGACAAGGTCGACCTCACCATCAAGGACGGCGAGTTCTTCGTCCTGCTGGGCCCATCGGGCTGTGGAAAGTCGACGACCCTGCGCATGATCGCCGGGCTTGAACCCATCTCGGGCGGCGACCTGTTCATCGGCGACCGGCGCATGAACGAGGTGGACCCGAAGGACCGGGACCTGGCCTTCGTCTTTCAGAACTATGCGCTGTTCCCTCACCTGACCGTCCGGGGCAACCTGACATTCGGGATGCGCCTGCGCGGCGTGCCCGCGGAGACGCAGCAGAGCAGGCTGGCCGAGGTTACGGGCATGCTGGGTCTTGGTCCCTATCTCGAACGGAAGCCGGGCCAGCTCTCGGGCGGTCAGCGCCAGCGGGTCGCCCTGGGCAGGGCGCTGCTGCGCGACCCGGTCGCCTTTCTTCTCGACGAGCCTCTATCCAACCTCGACGCCAAGCTGCGTGCCCAGATGCGCACTGAGCTGGTGAAGCTTCACCGCCGGGTGGGTCGGACCATCATCCACGTCACCCATGACCAGATCGAGGCCATGACCATGGCCGAACGGATCTGCATCATGAACAACGGCAAGGTGGCGCAGATTGGTGCACCGATGGAAGTCTATCGCAATCCGGCCGACACCTTTGTGGCGACGTTCACCGGGAGCCCCCCGATGAACCTGCTCGAAGGGCGGCTGGACAACGGCATGCTGACGTTCGCTCAGACATCTGCACCCGTTCAGGCAGCTGCTCCGGCCGGCCCCGTCACCATCGGCTTCCGCCCCGAGGACGCCGTGCTGGCACCCCGGCCCGGGCATCTGCCACTCCAGGCGACGGTGGTGGCCGTCGAGACCCTGGGCGCCGATGCGATCCTCGTCGCCAGCCTCCAGGACGGGCAGGAGGTCAACATGCGGGTGGGTGCGGATACGAGCCTGCCGGCCGGCGCCGCGATTTCCGTCTATCTTGATTCGGAAAGGCTCCGCCTGTTCGACCCGAAGACGACCCTGGCCGTTCCCTGCCGTCTCGCCGCCTGACGCACCGGGGACCCGATCCGACGGGAGCGGAGCCCATCCCGTATCCGGACGTTGCCACGCTGAACCAATTGAGCCGCAAGGGTGAGCACTTCGGCGCGCCGTAGCGGGCTGTCCGGACCAGATCATGACGTCATCATCCTTGCCCATGTACCCGCGCCGTCAGGATCTGGCGGTGGGTCGATCCCGCCCGGGTCGATCGGCGTGGCTGCCCATCCTGGTCGCGTCGGCGACGGCGCTCGCGGCGATGGCCTTCTACAACCACCGACGTGCGCGCGAGGGAGAAGCAGCGTTTCCGCCGATGGGCCGGTTCATCACGGTGGACGGGGTGCGCCTCCATTATGTCGAGCAGGGCCAGGGTCAACCCGTCGTGTTCCTTCACGGCAACGGCGCGATGATCCAGGACTTCGAGCATAGCCGGGTACTCGGGCTAGCGGCCCAGCGCTACCGCGTCATTGCCTTCGACCGGCCCGGCTATGGCTACAGCGAACGCCCGCGAAACCGGCTCTGGACGCCCTCCGATCAAGCCGAGCTGATGCAGAAGGCGTTCCGGCAGCTGGGGATCGAGCAGCCCATCGTCGTGGGCCACTCGTGGGGCGCACTCGTGACGATGGCGCTGGCGACCGGGCATCCGCTGGAGATCCGCGGCATCGTGCTGCTGTCGGGCTACTTCTTCCCGACCCTGCGCAAGGACGTGCTCCTCCTGTCGCTGCTGGCCCTGCCGGGCCTGGGCGACCTTCTCCGGCACACGATCCTGCCGATCGCCGGGCGGGTACTGGCGCCAAGGCTACTGCGCAAGCTCTTTGCGCCCTCACCCGTACCGGGTTCCTTCGCCACCTATCCGATCGAGTTGACGGTACGGCCCTCGCAGCTGCGTGCCAGCGCGGAGGAATACGCCGTGATGACGCCGACCGCCGCCCTGCTGGCTCGCCGCTACTGCGAGGTTGCGCTGCCCACGGTAATCATCGCCGGTGCGGACGACGCGATCGTGGACATCAACGATCACTCCCTGAGGTTGCACCACCAAATCCGTGAAAGCTGCATGGTCGCGCTGCCGGGTCAGGGGCACATGCCGCACCATGCCAGCCCGGACAGAGTCGTCGCCGCCATCAATCGCCTGACTGGCAAGGTCGCTTGAGCGCCCCTGGCGATGGGTCAAGTCATGGGTCGTCCCTCTCCCCTCGCCCGACGACGGCTAGCCCCGCGAGACCAGACGGTCAGTGCCAGCGCCCGTTTTCCATCCTCGCCCGCGTATCAAGCCACAGATCCACCCAGTGCGCCGGGCGATCCAGGCGCGTGCTGACCGTGCGGCAGATGTCGGTGAAGGTCACGAAGTCCTGCTGGCGCAAACCTGCGCCGGGCGCGCATGACTGGACCAGGCCAAAGCGGTGCAGGGTACGCCATGCGTGCTGGTCGATCGCGCCGTAGTGGTCGGGATCGGTCCAGGCGAGGACGGCGGACGCAGCCGGCACGGCAAGGCCGGGTAGTGCATGGAGATGGGCCAGGGCTTTGGCCGGCTCGTCGCGGCGGCTGAACGCAGCCCTGGTCGCCTCCACAACCTGTTCCTCGTCGAACCGCCGCCAGTGCCGCAGGGGACGATGGCTCTGGTAGTCGAGAAGATGAGTAAGCTCGCGCCAGGTCAGGTAGCCCTTTGCGGCACTATGCTGGCCGAAGTCGAGGACGGCGCGATGCTGGTCGTCGATCTCGACAATCGTCGACTTGGTCGAGATCTCGTTAATCAGGTCTTCCATGGTTCAGCTCCAGGCCCGAGCCAGAGGAGCTGTCATCATAGCCGAGCTTGCATCTGGTACGGCATTGCCCGGCCATGCCTGGCATGCATCGGCGTATGCCTGCGCTCAGAAGCGCTTGAGCGTGAGGCCGCCATCCACCGCAATGGCCTGCCCGACCGTATAAGGCAGATCGCCCGCAGCCAGAGTCGCGATGCAGCGGCCGACTTCCTCCGCCTCGCCCCAGCGTGGCATCGGTGCGCCATCATTGGCGAAGAAGACATCGTACTTCTCGGTCGATGGCGCGGTCATCGGGGTCTTGATGATGCCCGGTCGCACCTCGTAGACGCCGATCCCGTGGGGGGCCAGACGGGCGGCGAACAGCTTGGTCACCATGCTGGCCGCCGCCTTGCTGACACAGTACTCGCCCCGGTTGATCGAGACCGCCTCGGCATTGCTGGAGGTGGTCACGACGATGGAGCGATGGATGCCCTCAAGCGGTTGCGCCTGCAGAAGCTGGCGGGCAAAGGCCTGGAGCAGGAAGAACAGGCCGCGCGTGTTGACCGCGAGGCAGCGGTCGAAACTTTCCACGCCTACGTCGAGCAGGTCGCCACGTACCATGACGGAAACGCCGGCATTGGCCACGAGGCAGTCCAGACGGCCGAAGGCCTGCCAGGCAGCGCGAAGCAGCGCCTGCTGGCCGTCCAGGTCCGCGACATCGCCATGCACCACCTGGGCTTGGCCACCCGCCGCCGCGACCGCCGCTTGCGCCTCGGCGGTATCGTCGGCTCGGGTTCGTTCGTGCAAAACGACATCGAAGCCACGCCCGGCCACCGCCACCGCCGCTGCCTTACCAATACCACGGCCGGAGCCCGTGACCCAAGCGACGGGGCGGGTGGTCATGAGGTGGCTCCCTTCAGCAGCTCGCGCGCGATGATGGTGCGCTGGATCTGGTTGGTGCCCTCGTAGATCTGGCAGATCTTGGCATCGCGGTAGAGCCGCTCGACCTCGTAGCCCTTCACGTAACCGGTGCCGCCGAACACCTGGACAGCATCGGCCGAGCGGGCGACCGCGACGTCGCCGGCCATGCACTTGGCCATTGAGCAGGCCATGTTGGCGGCGGGATCGCCGTTCTCCAGCTTCACCGCGGCGTCCCAAGTGAGCAGGCGCGCCGCCTGGATGTCCTTGGCCATATCGGCCAAGAGCCATTGCAGGCCCTGGAACTCTGCGATCGGCTGGCCGAACTGCCGGCGTGCCTGGGCCTGCGCCACGGCGGCTTCCAGGCCGGCCTGAGCGATACCCACCGCCAGCGCGGCGATGCCCACCCTGCCCTTTTCCAGGACGCTCATCATGATGTGGAAGCCGCGGCCTTCCGGACCGAGCAGGGCATCGTCGGGAAGCTCGACCCCATCGAAATGGAGGGCGCCCACCGGCGAGGCGCGCTGTCCCATCTTGTGCTCACGCGCGCCCTTGGAGAAGCCCGGCGACGTGGCGTCGACGATGAAGATGCTCATGCCGCGATGGCCGGCCGCCTTGTCGGTTCGCGCCAGCACGACGGCGAAATCGCAGACCGGCGCGTTGTGGATCCATAGCTTGCCGCCGTCGAGGCGCCAGCCGTTGGCGGTTCGGGTCGCCGAGGTCCGGATGCCGGACACGTCGGTCCCGGCATCCGCCTCGGTGATCGCATAGGCCGGCCGAAGCTCGCCCTTGAGCGCCGGGGCCAGCCAGCGCGCCCGCTGGGCGTCGGTGCCGTAGCGGGTGAACAGCGTGCCGATCAGCTCCAGCAGGCCGCACTGGTCGGCGACCGAGGCGTAGCCTTTGGAGAGTTCCTCCATGACCAAGGCATAGGACAGCACGTCCATGCCGGCCCCGCCATGCTCCGCCGGCACCGTGATCCCGAACAGGCCCAGCTCGGCCATCTGGGCGTAGATCTCGGACGGGAAGCGTTCGCTCTCGTCGAGTTCGTTCGCGATCGGGCGGATCACGTCGGCGGCAAACCGGCGCACCGTATCGCGAACCTCGCGATGCTCCTCCGTCAACATCCAGCCTGTCCCCGAGCTTCGTTCCAGTAAGTAACTAGATGGTTATTTGCACCCAACCGCCGCCGTGTGCAAGCGCCCGCGATTGCGGAGTTGGCGCGGCGCGCGCAAACACGTCGCCGTCGCAAAAAGTGGAGCGGTACGGCGATGATGGCGGGCGAAGCGCAGAAGGTGGGGCTGTTCCAGCCAGTTACGGCCGGCCTGCTAGCCGCCATCGTGGGCTTCGGCAGCTCGTTCCCGATCGTGCTGCAGGGGCTGGCGGCCGCAGGTGCCTCGCCTGCCGAGGCTGCGTCCGGGCTCATCGCGCTGTCAATCGTGATGGGCCTGCTCGCCATCTTCCTCAGCCTGCGCACGCGGATGCCGGTTTCGGTGGCATGGTCCACGCCCGGTGCGGCACTTCTGGTCGCCACCGGCACGCCAGAGGGCGGGTTCTCCGGTGCGGTCGGTGCCTTCCTGGTCGCGGCGGCGCTGATCGTGGTGGCGGGCGTCTGGAAGGGGTTCGGGCGTGCCGTGGCGGCCATTCCCTCGTCGCTCGCCAATGCCATGCTGGCCGGCGTGCTGCTCGACCTGTGCTTGGCGCCAGTAAGGGCCGTAGGTGCCATGCCGGCCCTTGCCCTGCCGATCATCCTCGTCTGGGCGATCGCCTGGCGATTTGCCCGGCTCTATGCCGTACCGATCGCGGTCGTGGTGACGGCGGCCATTGTCCTGGGTGCCACACCCGTCCCCCCGGGCGCACTCGACAATATCCTGCCCCACCCGGTCCTGGTGTTGCCGACCCTGTCCATGGACGCGCTGATCGGCATCTCCCTGCCATTGTTCCTGGTCACGATGGCTTCGCAGAACGTCCCGGGCCTCGCCGTGATGCACGCCAACGGCTACCGGCCGGACGTCTCGCCCATCTTCGTCTCGAGCGGCCTTGCCAGCATGGTGACCAGCCTGTTCGGCGGCCACCTGGTGAACCTTGCCGCGATCACCGCCGCCCTTTGCGCCGGTCCCGAGGCGCATCCAAACCCGAACCGGCGCTACATCGCGGCCGTCACCAACGGTGTGGGCTACTTGCTGCTTGGCCTGTTCGCAGGCTTCGCTGCCGCCTTCATCGCGGCCTCGCCGCCCCTCCTGATCCAGGCGGTCGCCGGCTTGGCGCTGCTGGGCGCCCTCACCAGCGCCTTGTCCGGCGCCCTCGCCAAGGAATCCGAACGGATCCCGGCGATCATGACCTTCGTGACGACCGCGTCGGGCATCTCGTTCTTCGGGATCGGCGCCGCCTTTTGGGGCCTGCTGGTGGGCGGGCTCATGCTGTCCCTGGCGCGCAGCGGACGGCGCTGAACGGAAGCCGCCGCTTGCCGTGCCGGGCCGGATTAGGTAAGTAACTGGATAGTTATCAGGGATCGGCGGCAGGGAGCGGGCCTTGGACAAGCGGATCGACGCGGACGCGGTGGCGGCCACGGTCGAGGATGGCGCCACCATCGTGCTCTGCGGTTCGGGCGGCGGGCTCATTGAGGCCGACTTCGTCTATGCCGCGATCGAGCGGCGCTTCCTGACGACGGGGCATCCACGGGACCTGACGCTGGTCCATGCGCTGGGCATCGGCGACGGCAAGGAGAAGGGCCTGAACCGCTTTGCCCATGAGGGCATGGTCAGGCGGGTGATCGGCGGCCACTGGTCCTGGTCCCCGCGAATGCAGGCCATGGCGGAAGCGGACCTGATCGAGGCCTTCGTGCTGCCGGCAGGCTGCGTCGCGCTGCTCAACCGCGAGATCGGTGCGGGGCGGCCCGGGCTGATCACTCAT